>CAMYWC010000127.1:0-3169 GCA_947302545.1 uncultured Clostridia bacterium
CCTATATCTACGACAAGGCCAACGACAAAGAGGCGACAATAAATGACGCGTATGCGGCATGTGACATGACTGCAGGCGACTTCGACAAGCTCGTAAACGAGCTCTTCACCGAGAAAGGTCCTGCGGGAACAATCGAAAAGACAGAGGTTCAGGGCTTTGCCTTCGCCTCGGCAGGTTTCCCGCAGTTCTTCGTAAAGATAATATTCGACACGGGTTCGGACACACAGACTGAGGTTGTGACCATAGTTCCCGAAACCGAATCCTTCGACCCCGCCACTGACAAAGTGGTTGTAAAAGATTAGGAGGCGCAATATGGCAGACGAGATTAAAACAGCTGAAGAGATGAAAGCGGCAGTGGCTCAGATAGCAGCCGCGGCAGGCACACCCATCACGGCACCGGAAGAGCCGGCACCCGCAGAGCCCGCACCGGCGCCTGCACCTGCACCCGAACCGGAAAAGGAAATTGACACACAGGCTATCATCGACAACCTGTTCAACAATAAGCCCGAGCCCGAAGAGAAAGTGAAGAAGGGCGTAAAAGCCCCTGTAAACATTTTCTCAAAGGCCATACCCGTAACGCAGGACGATGAAGCGCGCAAAGCCCGCATGAAGATGATTATCATCGAAGGCCTGCTTTTCGGCGCCTTCCTGACTGCAATTACGGTAATCTTCTCACTCTCCGGACTTGAGATGAAACTCGATCCCGAAAACGGAGTCAACACACCGTCAATCTGGTTCTTCCTGCTTGAGTTCGTTGTGTTCTCAATAGTCTTCACCATAGGCGACTATTTCCTCACCGAGCACAGAGTCAACATGTACAACGCCCAGATGGCGGGTGTAAACATAAATATGGAAGATGAGATAGACCTCGCGCTCAAGGCCCAGGAAGCCGAGGGCATTTCCGCCGAGGATGCCGCCGCGCAGAACAGAAGCAACCGCGTGGAGGCCGCAATCATTGAAATCCGCTGTGTACAGGGCGAAACATCCCTTACGGATAAGTCATTTGAGGCATATATCGGCGACGAGAAGGTCGGAAATGCCGCCACCTGTAAAGGTGTAATACTTGACAGCAACGGCTTTGAGAACGTTGTTTTGCGCATGACTCAGCTCTTCGCTGCTGAAGGTGAGTACAAAAACGGCGTAGTTATGGAACTTATAGCGGCTGCCAAGAATGCCGCTGCCGACAACACCCTTGCCGCTGTCGTCATTCCGAAGTCCGTATACGGAGACCTTGAACTCAACCTCTCCGACGGCGCGAAATACAAAATCCAATATCCTGAAGAAATCAAAGTCCAGGAGGCCTATCCCGGAGCTTTGATGGGTATAAGTGGTGAACTTAAATGATTAAGCTCCTCTCAAAATTTTTCATTAAAGATAACGAGAACTACACAAGCCCGACGGTCCGTCGGGCTTATGGTACCTTATGCAGCATTGTAGGCATTTTCTTAAACCTTTTAATGTTCGCTGGCAAATACATCGCAGGTACAATCGCGCACTCGATTTCAATCACGGCTGACGCCTTTAACAACCTGTCCGATGCCGGCAGCTCAATAATTACACTGCTCGGCTTCCGCCTCGCGGGAAAGAAGCCCGATCCGGACCACCCCTTCGGCCACGGCCGCCTGGAGTACCTCTCGGGCCTCGCCGTATCACTCCTCATCCTTCTGATGGGATTTGAGCTCATGAAGTCCTCCGTACAGAAGGTATTTCATCCCGAGCCCATTGAGGCGAGCCTTCTTGCAGGCGGCATAATGGTGGCCGCAATCCTGATTAAACTCTACATGGCCTTCTATAACAAGACCATCGGCAAAAAGATTGACAGCGCGGCTATGGGCGCCGTGGCGGCAGACTCGCTCTCCGACACAATCTCCACGGTTGTGGCCCTCGCCGCGATGATCCTCTCGAAGTTCACAAACTTCAACATAGATGCCTACGCAGGTATCTTCGTAGCGCTCCTCATCTTAAAGACCGGCTTTGAGTCCGTCAGGGATACGGTAGCGCCTCTCCTCGGACAGGCACCTGACCCCGAGTTTGTAAAGCAGATAGAGGAGATAGCCCTCGAGCAGGAGCATATCCTCGCCATCCATGACCTGATAGTCCACGACTACGGCCCCGGCCGTATCTTCGTCTCTCTTCACGCCGAAGTACCCGGTGATGAGGACGTATACATCCTTCATGACGAGATAGACAACGCGGAGGTTCAGCTTAAGACCCGCCTAAACTGCGAGGCCGTAATCCACATGGACCCTGTCGCCGTCAACGATGAGGACGTCAACAAGATGAAGGAAGCGGTAATCAAGGCAGTAAAGAGCGTTGACCCGATAATCACCATCCACGATTTCCGCATGGTTCCTGGCGAGACCCACACCAACCTCATCTTTGATGCCGTCGTACCGGCCAAATACAAGATGAGCAACGAGGAAGTCGGAAAGCTTCTCAAGGCGGAAGTCGAGGAGCACTGCTTCAAGTGCTTCGCAGTCATTACCGTAGAACAGTCATATGTCTGAGGTATGAAAAAATGACAGAACAGACAGAGAAAAAATACAATAAGAAAGTAATCCTTCCGGACGCTGACACGGTCTCCGATGCCGAAAACTACGAGGACCTCAGGGTATTCGATCAGTTCGGACAGACCGTAATGCTCAAGACAAGCCAGCGGGAGGAATTCCAAAGGGAAGTACAGGACGCTGACGCGATACTTTTAAACAAGGTGAAGATAAACCGCGAGACTCTGGGCGACAACCCGAGCGTGAAGTTCATCGGCCTCTTCGCCACGGGATACAACGTCATCGACCTCGACTACTGCAACGAGCACGGCATAACGGTATGCAATGTACCGACCTACTCGAGCAATGCAGTCGCCCAGCACACCTTTGCCTTCATCCTCGAGCACTTCTCGAAGACCTCGAAGTACAATGACTTCGTACACGAGGGCGGCTGGGTAAACTCAGGCACCTTCGCGCCCTTCGTATTTCAGACCAACGAGCTTGCCGGAAAGACCATAGGTCTTTTAGGATACGGCAAGATCGGCCACCAGGTCGCGAAGATAGCAAAGGCCTTCGGTATGGACGTCCTCGTGTATACCAGAAGTTACGCGAGAGCGAAGGAGCAGAACAACAATACTGACCTGGAGGGCTTTGTAGACAGGGCGGAGAGAGAAGTCACATAC
>CAMYWC010000128.1:0-3123 GCA_947302545.1 uncultured Clostridia bacterium
TCAACGGATATCAAAACAAGCGGCTTTGACCTCAAAAAAGCCGACACCGCCAATGAGGTCCAGATCTTCCTTATAGCGGAAGCGCAAAATGACAAATCAACTCTCACATTCTACTATCCTGACGGCACATATGTTTCGTCCGACGGCGGCAAGGGCAAAATCGAAGACACAAGCATCCTTGAACCTCTCACAAACGACCTGATAATCTTTGAAAAATCCGCCGAGGATGAAAATACCAGACTGGACACGCGCTGCAGGGCGGTAAAGGATCAGGACGGCAATCTCCTCGGTTATCCTGTTCGAACAAGAAAGACTCCGCTTTTGAAGACGTGGAAAACCTCTATGACTTCCTGGGTTCCCACAATTTCATAGGCTCCCTTCCCTCAAAGCTCGCGGTACCCAGCGGCACATCCGTCAACACCTTTGCGTCTGACGGCATAAAATATGTAATTGCCATGTCACCGGTACCCGGCGCAAACGGAGTCTTCATTGCCCGCACAATGCCTTCAAGCACAATGTTCGCGTTTACCGGCAGAATCATACTCTTCATGATTTTCGCCTCCCTCCTCTTCTTCTTCGTAATCGCGATCATAGCCTACCGCTACTACAAGTCCATAAACGAGACTTCAAATCTTATCAGGGAAGTCGCCTATGCCGACCCCCTGACCGGTTTCCCGAACTATTCCAAGTTCAAGGAGGATGCTGAAGAGATTCTTGAGAGTGACAGCGATAAAAACTACTTCCTCTCCTGTCTCGACATAGTCGGTTTCCGCTATATAAACGACTCATTCGGTTATGATACCGGCGACGAAATCCTCGTCGGCATCTCAAATGAGATTAACGACCTGCTGATTGAAGGCGAACTCTTCTGCCGTATTTCAGGCGACAAGTTCGTCATCCTCTCAACCAGAAACTTCGGTGACAGTGAGCACGAGTTCTTCATCTACCAGCTGGTGGACAGAGTCAGTTCAATCCCCCACCTCTCAAAATCACATATCCGCCTTGAGGCGCAGATGGGCGTATACCCGATACCCGCAAGCGAGCGCGGCGAGCTCTCAATCAACGCGTTCTACGACCGCTGCCTCATCGCTCTTTATACCATCAACCACACCGACACCGGTGTCGCGGTCTATGACGCCTCCATCTACAACGAGCAGATAGAGCGTAAGGAAATAGAAGGCCGCATGCACCAGGCCTTGAAAGACGGTGAATTCCGCGTATATGTCCAGCCCAAGTACAGGACGAACAACGCGAAACTTGCCGCGGGTGAGGCCCTGATACGCTGGGTTGACCCGAACAAGGGAATAATCCCGCCCATCAAGTTCATACCGCTCTTTGAGCAGAACCGCTTTGTACACGATGTAGACCTCTTCGTAATGGAAGTTGTCTGCCGTTTCCAGAGGATGAGACTCAACGAGGGTCTTCCGGTTGTCCCGATTTCCCTCAACATCTCACCCGTGGAATTCACAATGCCCGGCTTCTGCGACGCCTACATCAACATAAAGAAAAAGTATGACATTCCGGACAAGCTCATTGAGCTCGAGTTCACCGAGGGTATATTCTTCGAGAACGAGACCCTGTTCAAGGAGATCATCAACACCTTCCACAACGCGGGATTCACGTGCTCAATGGATGACTTCGGTTCCGGTTATTCATCACTCAACATCCTGAAGGACCTTCCGGTTGACGTACTCAAGCTCGACAAGCTCTTCTTCAGGGAGAGTGAGAACACCTCGCGCGACCGCTCGATTATCCGCTCCGTCGTCGCGATGGCCCGCTCCCTGAACATCAAGACGGTCGCCGAAGGCGTCGAGACCCTCGACGCTGTCGACTTCCTGAAGCTCATCGGCTGTACGCTCATCCAGGGTTATATCTACTCCAAACCTCTCCCGCTCACCGAGTTTGAGGAGAAGCTCAACACCGAGAGCATTGACGAGGATGATGAGCTCGACTTCGACAAGTTCGAAATCGTACCTCTCGACATGCCTCTCACCAACAGTATCGACGATACGCTCAGAAAGACATATGCCGCCATCATCGAGATAAACTCCGGTGGTAACATCTACCACATGTACTATCCGAGTGATAGTGACATCAAGTTTGAGGTAATTCCGGAGCGCGGTTTCTTCTCCACGCTCTATGAGGACCTCATCCCGAAGTATGTCCATCCGAAGGATCTTGAAGCAGCGAGAGCCGCTCTTAATCCGAGAAACCTGACCGAGCACTTCAAAAAGAACAACGAGCTCGACCTCGAGTACAGACATATGCGCAAGGACGGCTCCTACTCCTGGATGAAGCTCCATGTCATAAAGGCCAGCGGCGGCCGCGATGACAGCCAGATTTTCTTCGGCTACTTCAATATCATTGATGACTACAAAGAGGCCGAAGAGAGCCTGTCTATCGCCCAGAACCGTTTCTCGGCCGCGTACTCGAACTTCAACGGTGTCGTATTCGAAGTAGACCTTCGAGACGGCCGGACCGACCTCCTCGAGACGCACTCAAATCTCCTCGCGGCCGTAAAGGATGTCCACGAGTATGATCAGCTCTTCGGATTCATCTACAACTATCTCATACACGATGACTACAAGGAGACCATGACCACATACTGCACCATTGATTATCTCCGCTCGTACTTCACGAAGAGCGCAAACCAGAATTCGCTCATCATTCAGGTCCAGGCAAAGCCTTCGAGAAAGCTCAACACCTATAACTTCTACAGTGCGACTTTCTCCGCTCAGGCCGACCCGAATATGATCCTTCTCACTATCGAGGACATCACTGCTGCCAAGATTAAAGAGGGCGCCTCGAAGCTTCGTCACTACATCACCGACGTCGCCTTCGCGAACACCTTCGAGTCGATCACAATCATAAACCTCGACAAGGACCTCTACACCACGGCCGTCTATCCTGCAGTCGGCAAGCGTACTGCAAATGTCACGGAAGGCCGCTACTCACTCGCATTCAGGAAGAGACTCGAGAGCCTTCTCAAAGAGGACGACATACCGAACATGGAACAGATAATGTCGCTTGAAGGTCTCACAAACTTCTACAACGACCCCTCAACCGAGGAGTTCAAGTTCACATTCCAGGAGCGTAAGACTCCGGAATCAGATGTGTACGAGT
>CAMYWC010000129.1:0-3112 GCA_947302545.1 uncultured Clostridia bacterium
CGCGGTCTCACCGTCATTTGCTATGGCTACAGTATAGCCGTCCTTTTCCATATACAGCCGAAGCAGTTCGCAGATATTGGGATCATCGTCCACTACCAGTATCTTTCCTATGCTCATTTTGGCCTCCTAAAAAACAGATAATAACCTTGAATCTTAAAATACTCTTAAC
Source organism: uncultured Clostridia bacterium (assembly GCA_947302545.1). Classification (GTDB taxonomy): domain Bacteria; phylum Bacillota; class Clostridia; order Oscillospirales; family Acutalibacteraceae; genus UBA1227. The sequence continues at coordinate 170 of CAMYWC010000129.1, forward strand.
TCGTTTTCCACGGGTTTGCGGGGTCCGGATCGGTCGGATCCCAGCCCCTGTTCGGACTGTTCACGTCAACTCTCGGAGCCTCGGGTTTGCCGAGCGGTCCGGGAACCGAACTGTCGTAGATAAAGACTAATGTTCCTCTGTCGGAAACATTCTCGTAGACCCATTTTGCATCGCGTACACAGAGCCTTACGCAGCCGAGCGATGCAGGTCCTCCGAGCTTGTTGTACTCTTCGTACTCAAGTGTGCCCTTGTTGCCGTTTTGCGTGTAGCACACGGAGTGGAACCAGATGGCACCGGTAATCTGCGTGGTGTACTGGCCGTATGAACTGTCCACCATGGTAAGCCAGGTGTATTTCCAGTCCGTTCTGGTGTTCGCTCCGGCAAAGAAAGTACCCGCAGGGGTCTCATGTCCGGGCTTGCCGCAGGAGCAGGCAAAGGCAATGACGGGTTTCGTGTAGTTGTTGCTGTCATCCTTGCCGTAGACGGTCACCGTGTGCATCTGGCGGTTTACACCGACACAATAGCGGTGGCCCGCGGCGTAGTCTGCGTTCGTGGCGAAGGTAACCTTACCTGAGGAATCGACGGACGCCGTATTAGCGGCGGGCGCCGCCGTGGTCGTGGCGGGCGCGGCAGTCGTGGTCGGTGCCGCCGTCGTAGTCTCCTCAGTCGTGGACTCCTCGGTTGTCTCCTCGGTAGTCGGCTCAGTGGTCGCCTCGGTCGTGACAGGCGCCTTAGTTGTCTTTGCGGCGGCTGCCGCCTTTTTCTTCGCGACAACCTTGACTGTCACGACGGTCGCCAGGACGGCAACGACAATCACTGCCGCCGCAATGGCGATTATGAGATTACGCTTCTTTATCTTCTTGATCTGTGCCTCATCGGCATGTTTTATTTCCGGCATTTTCTTCCTCAATCGTCATTATTTCCCGCCCAGTCCATTAAAAACTGCAGGAGATTCATGTCTATTCCTATCTTGTAGTATGAAGGTTGCGGGGTCAGGAGTTTTGACCAGTCAAAGCGCCTGCCCTGTGCTCTCGCATGGGCATACATCTCAATAAAGCGCCAGTTGGCCATTGAAACTTCTCTGAATATGTCAATGAGGAGTTTTGCAAACACCTTCAGATTGTTTATGATTCTTGCCTTCAAGTTTCTTACCTCCGTCTATTCGCCGATTCTTTCATCAAACCATGCTTTCAGGGAATCAACGGCAAGTGACATCTTGTCGAGTTCGTCCTTTATCTTTTCAAAATCGGCGCGTTCGTCTTCACTTATCGTGCCGTCGACGCTTATTTCTATAAGGCGTTCCTTCTCGGCGTCGAGCCTGCCGAGAAGACGCAGAATTTCAAGCGTCACCGTCGGAAGGTCGGTCACCTCCACGGCCGGCACATATTCCTGCCCTATGGGGCACTCGCGCGAACAATAGTAATTACAGAGTGACGGCTTCTTATACTTCTTTGCCATCACGAGGACCTCGTCCGGATGCGGCAGCGAACCGGAGAGTTCAATCTTTTCAATGCGGCTCTCGGAGATACACTCGAGCAGTTCCGCTGCCGCCGCCCGCGACAGTCCGCACTCCTCACGTGTCTCCTGATAAATTGTCTTATCCTCTTTTACGGAACGTTTGCCCACAGTGTCACCTCCGCACGCGCGCGATTAATAATATCTACATTATACAGCACTTATTCCCCCATTTCAAACGGAATAAGAAATATTATTCCGCTGACGCAGGCCGTTATTTTTCCCGGAAACAGGGTTACACTGTAGTTGCAAAAGGAAAGGAGGAAGAGTCAGGCAATGTATGGATGCACAAAAGAGAATTGATACAATAAAAATGTTAGATAAAATGAACCGACAGATCGAGTACAGCAGAAAACTGGCTCTCAAGGATAAATCAAAATTAAAAGGAGACAAAGCTCATGAATAACAACATGAACAATGATTTCAAGACAAAGAAAAACCTCTTCGGCATTCTCGCCATTATAAGCGCACTGCTTTTTGTAAGCCCCGTAGACCTTATGACAGGTCTTCAGGTTGATGATATCGGATACTTCCTCACAACGATTGTGACGACCGTGCTCAACCTGAAAGCCGCACAGGACATGAAGAATGTCCAGAAAACAGCCAACTTCACCGACGTTTAAGTCGTCTCCTCCGTCCCCCCCTTTAAAGAAGGCCCGCCGACCGGCGGGCCTTCGTATTTTTGACTTTAAATTAACAGTCTTTGATAACTTTCAAACTATTATGGCATTGCTCTCCTCAAGGGGTTATAATCAAGCCGTAAAAAAGAAGGGAGCGATGCGACTTGATTAAAGTAGGCATTAACGGTTTCGGCCGTATAGGCAGAGTTGTTTTCAGAATTCTCTGCGAGCGCGCTGACGAGTTTGAAATTTGCGGAATCAACCTCAGAAACGCAGACCTCGACTATATGGTCTACCTCGTAAAATACGACAGTATTTTCGGCAACTTCCCCGGCACAATAGAAGCGGTTGACGGAGGACTCCTCGTCAACGGAAAAAAGATCACGGTTTACAGTTTCAGCGATCTCGCTGAAATCCCCTGGAGCGACTGCGGCGCGGAATACATCATTGAGTCCACGTGCGCGTTCCTCACGACGGAGACCTCGGGTCAGCACCTTAAGGGCGGCGCCAAAAAAGTCGTTCTGACAGCGCCCGCGAAAGACGACATGCCGACCTTCGTCATGGGTGTCAACAACGAGACCTATGACCCGTCATTCGACGTGGTCTCAAACGCGTCCTGTACGACGAACTGCCTTGCCCCCATGGCAAAGGTTTTGAATGACAAATTCGGCATAAAAGAGGGCCTCATGTCAACCATCCACTCTGCAACTTCCAAGCAGAAACCGGTCGACGCAAGAGCGGGCCGCGACTGGAGAACCGGCCGTTCCCTCATCAACAATATCATCCCCTCGACAACAGGCGCGGCCAA
>CAMYWC010000130.1:0-3104 GCA_947302545.1 uncultured Clostridia bacterium
ATGCGTACACTGCCGTATAGGCACAAAGCGCATGCTTGAGATTCTCGGCCGTATTGTTGAAGGCAAGGGCGAGGAAGGCGACATAGAGAAACTCGAAGAACTCTGCATGGCCGTCAAGGACGGCGCTCTCTGCGGTCTCGGACAGACTGCTCCGAACCCGGTACTCACCACCATCCGTTACTTCCGTGATGAGATGGAAGCACATATTAATGAGAAGCGCTGCCCGGCCGGTGAGTGTGTATCTTTGATTACATACTCTATCGACAAGGATAAGTGCATAGGCTGCTCCGCATGTGCAAGGAAGTGTCCTGCGTCGGCTATTACAGGTGAGATTAAATCACCGTACACAATTGATCCTGAAAAGTGCATCAAGTGCGGCAACTGTAAGACAGTCTGCAAGCAGGATGCAATCATAGTTAAGTAAAGGAGGGAAGATTCATGTCTATTAAGTACACTATTGACGGCGTAGAAGTTATCGCTAACGAAGGCGAAACCATACTCGCATCGGCAACTCGTGCAGGCGTGGAAATTCCCACACTCTGCTTTGCTGAAAATACGGCCATCTACGGCGCGTGCGGCGTCTGTGTAGTTGAAGTTGAAGGCGTGCCGAAACTTCTGCGCTCCTGCTCCGCAATACCCGCTGAAGGCTATGTTGTTCATACTGATACACCTCGTGTTATTCGTGCCAGAAAGACGGCTTTCGAGCTCCTTCTGTCCGACCACACGGGTGACTGCCGCGGCCCCTGTAAGCTGAACTGCCCTGCAGGTACCGACTGCCAGAAGTATGTTAACGAAATTAAAGACGGCAAGTATTTCGATGCCGTTTCAACAATCTACGAAGCATTCCCGCTTCCGGCCTCTATTGGCCGTGTATGCCCTCATCCGTGCGAGGACGCCTGCCGTCGTCAGCTCGTTGAGGAGCCTATCTCTATTGCTTTCCTGAAGGCCTTTGCTGCCGACAAAGTGCTGGCATCCGATAACAAGTATGTTATCTCAGTCGGTGCTGACACGGGCAAGCGCGTCGCAATCATCGGCGGCGGTCCTGCCGGTCTTACGGCTGCGTACAAGCTTCGCGAGTACGGCCACGCCGTAACAATCTTTGACCAGCAGCCGAAGATGGGCGGTATGCTCCGCTACGGTATTCCTGAGTACAGACTTCCGAAGGCTGTTCTTGATCAGGAGATTAAGATTATTGAAGATGCCGGCGTTATCATGAAGAACAATGTTAAACTTGGCAGAGATGTTCAGTTTAATGATTTGGTTGCTGATTATGACGCTGTGCTGATTGCTATCGGTGCATGGACTTCCGTTCCCATGCGTGTTCCGGGTGAGGACCTTCCGGGTGTTGTCGGCGGTATTGATTTCCTCGGCAAGCTCGGTATGGGCGAGACGCCCGTCATCGGCAAGCGTGTCGCTATCTGCGGCGGCGGTAACACCGCCATGGACGCTTGCCGCACAGCCGTACGTCTCGGTGCCGAGGAAGTATACGTCGTATACCGCCGTACAAGGAACGAGATGCCCGCAGCCGACATAGAGATCGAAGAGGCTGAGGAAGAGGGAGTAATCTTCAAGTTCCTCACCAACCCCATCGAAATCTACGGTGACGGCAAGGTAGAGGGTATGACCCTTCAGGTTATGGAACTCGGTGAGCCTGACGCATCAGGCCGTCGTTCTCCCGTACCTGTTGAGGGCAAGACCGAGGACATTAAACTCGACAACGTAATCATGGCTATCGGCCAGGTTGCAAACTGCGAGGGTATCTCCGGTGTTGAACTTACGAAGAAGGGCACAATCCTCTGCGACGAGATGACTTTCCGCACAAATATCGAAAACGTATTTGCCGCCGGTGACGTCACAAACAAGGGCGCAGGCATTGCCATTGCAGCCATAGGTGAGGCTTCGAAGGCCGCATTCTGCATCAACAATTACTTAGAGGGCGCTGAGGTACGCTACAAGGCGCCGTACTATGTTCAGGATGAGAAGACAGAGGCTGACTTCGAAGACCGCGAGAAACAGCCCAGAGCGCAAATGCCGGGCATGTCTCCCGAGGAGAGAAAGAACAACTTCAAGCCCATCTACTACGGCTTCTCCGAAGAGGTTGCGCGTAAAGAGGCATCACGCTGCCTTGAGTGCGGCTGCCATGACTACTATGACTGCCGTATCATCAAGTACGCCAACTGGTTCGATGTCGAGCCCTCACGCTTCCCGGGTGAAGTACATAAGAGAGATTTTATTGACATTGCGAATGTTATAGAGCATAATCCTAATAAGTGTGTTCTCTGCGGACTCTGCTACAGAACCTGTGAGCAGGTTGCGAAGAAGACCTTCATAGGCCTCTATAACCGCGGTTTCAACACAATAATCAATCCTATGTTCCCGAAGGCAGAAGCGGCTTCTTACTGCGCTACATGCGGACTCTGCGTTGACGCTTGTCCTACGGGTGCAATGAAGAAGAGTTTTTAATTGGAACAGACAAAGACGCTAAACTTAATTAAAAACAGTTCAGACGGAGTACGGGACCTCACACAGGGGTCACCGTACTCCGTCATATTGTCTTTTGCTTTTCCGTTTTTCATAAGCCAGGTCTTCCAGCAGCTGTACAATGTCGTTGACTCACTGATTGTCGGAAGATTCCTGGGAACCACGGCCCTTGCCGCGGTCTCGACCTCAGGCACATTGATATTCATGATTGTCAGCTTCTTCGAGGGAGCGGCAATGGGCGGCAGTGTCGTAATTGCCCGGTACTTCGGAGCTAAAGATGCAGATCGTGTCAGTTTAGCCATCCACACGGCGGTGACTCTTGCGCTGGTCATGAGTGTGTTTATGACGGCCTTCGGTGTGCTGTTTACGCCGCAGATACTACGCTGGATGAACACGGATCCTGAGGTGCTGCCTGAGGCAATATCTTACTTCAGAACCATTTTCGCAGGGTGTATCGGCCTCGTGGTCTACAATATGGGCCGCTCGGTCATGGTCGCCGTGGGTGACAGCAAGAGGCCTCTGTACTACCTGATTTTCTCTGCTCTCACAAATATAGCGCTGGACTACCTGTTTGTGGGCGTGTTCGGCTGGGGTGTCTGGTCTGCGGCTTTCGCTACCATACT
>CAMYWC010000131.1:0-3094 GCA_947302545.1 uncultured Clostridia bacterium
CGCCCCGCCGCCGTTTCCGGCAATCTTCGGTGCAGGGCAGCCCATGTTTATGTCTATCCAGTCAGGAGCGTATGCGAGTGCGTCCTCTGCGGCCTTCGCGAGAATCTCGGGGCTGTCCCCGAAAATCTGAACGGCGGCCGGCCTCTCTTTGTCGGAGAGCATGAGGAGAGCTTTGCTCTTTCTGTCACCCATAGTGAAGCCCTTGGCGCTGACCATCTCCGAGGTCACGCCCGCTGCACCATAGGAGACGCAAAGCTCACGGAAGGCGCGGTCGGCCACGCCGGCCATCGGGGCCAGCAGGGCTTTGCCTTCAATTTTTAAATCGCCTATGTTCATATACCGAAAAACTCTCTTGCGTTTTTGTTTGTAATATCAGCTATCTCCTGAGGATCCATGCCGCGGATCTCGCCGATTTTCTCTGCAACGAGCGAAATAAGTCTTGAATCGTTACGCTCTCCCCTGTGCGGTACGGGAGCCATATACGGGCAATCCGTCTCAAGGAGAAGTTTGTCAATCGGTATGCTTTCAGCCACTTCCACGGCCTTCCTGGCGTTTTTAAAGGTCACTACGCCGCCGAGTCCTATGTAAAAACCCATCTCGGTGTACTGCAGAGCCTGTTCTTTTGAACCGGAGTAGCAGTGAAGCACACCTTTGGGTCTCATCTCGCTTAAGATACTGAAGGTATCCTCATGGGCCTCCCTGTCATGAACTATGACGGGAAGATCAAGTTCTTTCGCTATTTCTATCTGTCTCCTGAAAAGGTCAATCTGCACATCACGGGGAGCGTTTTCCTCCCAATAGTAGTCAAGGCCTATCTCGCCTACGGCCTTTGCCTTGGGTTCCTTTTCAAGGAGTTCCCTTATTGTATCCAGATCACCCTTGCGCTCCTCATGCGCCTCTTCAGGATGAAAACCGAGGGCACAGTAAATATAGTCATACTTCTGCGCAAGCTGAAGGCTGCGGTACGAAGTCACGAGATTCGTACCACAGGTCATGACATGACTTACGCCCTCTTTCGGAAGAAGACCGAGAAGAACTTCCCGGTCTTCGTTAAAAGCTTCGTCATCATAATGTGAATGAGTGTCGAAGATATTAAACATTATCTGAACTTTGCTCCCGTTTCAAAATCATCAACAAAGAGTACCTTTGCGGCACCGTCAGCCGTGTCAGCGGCAATTATCATGCCCTGGCTTTCAACGCCGCGGAGTACTGCGGGCTTTAAGTTCGCCACAAGTACAATCTTATGACCGACAAGGTCCTCGGGCTTGTACCACTTCGCGATTCCCGAAGCCACGGTACGCTCGCCCTGTCCGTCATCGAGTGTGAGTTTTAAAAGCTTGTCTGCCTTCGGCACGGGCTCGCATGCCTTTATTTCGGCAACGCGGAGTTCAACCTTCGCGAAGTCCTCTATGCCTATCTGTGCCACGCCTTCAATACCTACCTTGGCATTGTTTGCCTTTTCAGCCTCAGCGGCTTTGGCCTGGCGCTCGGCGATGGTCTTGTACATCTTCTCCTTGTCAACGCGTGCAAAGAGAGGAGATGCCTCGCCCACCTTAATGCCCGCCTCAAGAGCACCGAATGCCGAGAGTGCGTCATAGTCGTTTGCGTTCATATTCGTCTGTGCAAAAATCTTGTCAGACGTGTCAGGCGTGAACGGCTTTAACAGCACCGCAAGGAAGCGGATGGCCTCGAGGAGATTGTAGAGTACGGTTCCGAGACGGGCCTTTGAGGCTTCGTCCTTCGCAAGTACCCAGGGTGTTGTCTCATCAATATACTTGTTTGCGCGTTTTGCGATACCGAGTATCGTGTCGAGCGCGTCGGCTATACGGTATGTCGAGATGAGTTCCTCAACCTTTGCCACGGCGTCCGTGCAGGTCTTTGCAAGGTCATCATCAAGGGCATCCTTTACTGTCGGAGCCTGGATTACACCGCCGAAGTACTGGTTTGTCATCGAGACGGTGCGGTTTACGAGATTGCCTATTGTGTTGGCAAGATCTGAATTGTAACGCTCTATCATTGTCTCATAGGTGATTGAGCCGTCGTTCGCGTGAGGCATCTCAGAGAGGAGATAGTAGCGGACTGCGTCAACACCGAAGAGATCGACGAGGTCATCGGCATATATGATATTGCCCTTTGATTTGCTCATCTTGTCCTCACCGAAGAGAAGCCACGGGTGGCCGAAGACCTGCTTCGGTAAAGGCTCGCCGAGTGCCATGAGCATAATCGGCCAGTAGATGGTATGGAAACGGACAATGTCCTTGCCGATTATGTGCACGTCGGCCGGCCAGAGCTTCTTGTAGAGGTCTGACGAACCGTCAGGATCGTAGCCTATCGCGGTAATGTAGTTTGAGAGCGCGTCAATCCAGACATAGATGACGTGCTTGTCATCGAATGTTACGGGTATGCCCCACTTGAAGCTTGTCCTTGAGACGCAGAGATCCTGAAGTCCCGGCTTTATGAAGTTGTTGAGCATCTCTTTCTTGCGGGGCTCGGGGTATATGAAGTTTTCATTGTTTTCAATGTACTCTTCGAGCTGCTTCTGGTACTTTGAAAGCCTGAGGAAATATGCCTCCTCCTTTGCCGGCTTTACCTCACGGCCGCAGTCGGGGCATTTGCCGTCAACAAGCTGTGACTCAGTCCAGAAGGACTCGCACGGTGTGCAGTAGAGACCTTCGTATTCGCTCTTGTAGATGTCACCCTGGTCATAGAGCTTCTTGAAAATCTTCTGTACTGCTCTCTCGTGGTAATCATCCGTCGTGCGGATAAACTTGTCGTATGTTGTATTTAGAAGGTCACAGATTTCGCGGATTTCGCCGGCAACCTTGTCGACATACTCCTTCGGAGACACGCCGGCGGCCTTTGCGTATTCCTCAATCTTCTGACCGTGCTCGTCTGTTCCCGTGAGGAAGAATACATCGTAGCCCTGCATTCGCTTATACCTCGCAAGTGCGTCGGTTAAAACGATTTCATAGGTGTTGCCTATGTGCGGCTTACGTGATGTGTAAGCTATGGCAGTGGTAATGTAGTACTTACCTTTCTGAGCCATGGTAATTCCTCCTTTGTAAAATTAAACTGCCGGGATAACTCGGCAGTG
>CAMYWC010000132.1:0-3057 GCA_947302545.1 uncultured Clostridia bacterium
CATTATTTCGGCGCCGGTGTAGTCCTTCGCCGCGTGCATGCGCTTGCGCGAAGTTCCGCCGCCGTGGATGGCAATCATTGTGCCGTCCTCTTCCTTGTCGAATTCGACACCGAGGTCCGAGAGCCACTTGAAGCATTCGGGAGCCTCGGTGACGAGCTTGTAGACAAGCTCTTTCTTGCCGAGATAATGGCCTCCGCCGTAGGCATCAAGGAAGTGCTGAGCCGGCGAGTCGCCGGGCTTCGTCGCACCCTGGATGCCGCCCTCGGCCATCATCGTGTTGGCGTCGCCGAGGCGAAGCTTCGTGGCCATGAGGACGTCGGCCCCGGCCTCATCCGCCTCAATTGCGGCGGCGCAGCCGGCGCCTCCGGCGCCTATAATCAGCACATCGACATCGTAGTCAACATTGTTCAAATCAAGGTCGGACGCGTGAACACGCGCACGGCCCATGAGAGTCTCTGCGAGCTCGGAGTTTACGAACTCCCCTTTGTTTGCGCCCGCACGAAGCTCGGTATACTGGTCCTTGCGATAGTCCGGATGATAGCCCTGAAGGAGTGTCTCTTTCTCGTCAGCCGTCATTCTTTCAGGCTGAAAAGCGATGTTTTCTTCACGCTTCTCCGCTACTTTTTCAAGGGATAACTGTAAGTATTCGGGATACATGTGAACGCTCCTTATTTCTCTATCTCACGGTTGTTGTAAAGCTCGCGCAGCTCAGCTTCGGACTTCTCTATGAGGGCGTGGACCTCTTCACAGAGATTTCCGTGCTTAACCTCTTCAACCCGTTTTTCAAGGTGCTCGGACTTGGGAGATATGTACCTTCCGTTGATACGCCTCGCAAGCATGGCAACCTCGGGGTGTGAAATACCGGCCGGGCAGCGCGAAGCGCAGCAGTTGCACATAATGCAGTTGAATGATTTCTCGGCACAGGCCTTGAAATCGCCGCGCTGCGCGTCATGGATATAGCCCATGACATCAATACCCTGCGTGCATGTGGCCGTACATGTGTTACAGCTGACACAGGAATAGATTTCGGGATAAAGATGCATGATCATATTTGCCGACGGCTCTATCTCGTCGAGCTTGTAGCTCTGCTTTTCAAGCGGGAAATAAGAGATGGTCGAGATATACATCATATCCTGTACACGGGTTTCGCAGCCGAGACAGTAATGGAGCTGCCTCTCGCCCTTTATGCGGTATACCATGGCACAGGCGCCGCAGAAGCCGTGACGGCAGCCTATACCCCTGGTAGGGGCATAGCCGCAATACTCGAGTGCCTTGAGCATTGTCATGTTGTCGGGCACGCGGTAGCGTTTGCCGTACAGGTTAATTGTTATGGTTTTCGGTTCGTTGTTTTCTGACATTTACTTCTCCTTGATCCGTGACTCAGATCATCTCTTCCGGATGGAAGACTTCATCGAATTTCTCCGGTGTAAGGAATCCGAGACGTACACAGGCCTCTTTCAGGGAGATATTCTCTTCAAAGGCCAGGTGTGAAGTCTTGGCGGCATTCTCATAACCGATGTAGGGGTTGAGAGCAGTGACAAGCATAAGTGAATTGTGAAGATTGTCGTGCATCTTTTCCTTGTTGGCCTTGATACCGTATACGCACTTTGTGCGGAAGGATACGATTGACTCGGCAAGGAGTCTCGCAGACTGAAGGAAGTTATATGCCATGACTGGCATGAATACGTTGAGTTCGAAGTTACCCTGGGATGCGCCCATGCTAACTGCAACGTCGTTGCCGATAACCTGAACAGCCACCATGGTAACCTGCTCACACTGTGTGGGATTGACCTTGCCGGGCATGATGGATGAACCCGGTTCGTTTGCCGGTATGACTATCTCTCCGAGACCTACACGGGGGCCCGAAGCAAGCCAGCGGATATCGTTTGCGATCTTCATCATATCGCAGGCCATGGCCTTGACGGCACCGTGGGCAACGACTATCTCATCCTTGGATGTGAGAGCGTGGAACTTGTTCTCGGCAGTCACGAATTTCTTGCCGGTGAGTTCGGAAACCTTGTCGGCAACCTTTGTGTCAAAGCCCTTGGGAGCATTGAGTCCGGTACCTACAGCCGTGCCGCCCAGAGCGAGAGCCTTGAGCGGTTCAACGGTGAGTTTCAGGAGCTCAACATCCTTCTCGAGGGATGAGCGCCAGCCGGAAATCTCCTGAGAGAAGCTTATCGGCACGGCATCCTGAAGATGTGTACGGCCTGATTTTACAATGCCCTCATTCTCCTTCTCGAGGCGCTTGAATTCATCGATAAGACCGAGCGCTGCAGGAATGAGCTTGTCCTCTACTGCCAGGACAGCAGCGATATGCATTGCCGTCGGGAATGTGTCGTTTGAGGACTGGGACATGTTTACGTCGTCATTGGGATGACAGAGCTTTTCGCCGGCGATGGCGTTTGCCCTGTTCGCAATAACTTCGTTTGTATTCATGTTCGACTGTGTTCCCGAGCCTGTCTGCCAGACAACGAGCGGGAAATTGTCGTTGAGTTTTCCTGCGATGACCTCATCACAGGCCTCTGTGATAACCTCAAGTTTTCTGTCGGTCATCTTTGCTGAGTTGAGCTCGTTGTTCGCCATCGCCGCAGCCTTCTTGAGGATACCGAAAGCATGGATTATCTCGCCGGGCATTGTCTCAATGCCGACGCCTATTTCAAAATTCTCATGTGAGCGCTGTGTCTGAGCCGCCCAGTATTTGTCCGCAGGGACTTTCATCTCGCCGAGCGAGTCATGTTCAATTCTGTATTCCTGATCTGCCATTTTTGTTTCCTTTCTTATTCAGCAGCTTTTTCAGCAAGCCAGTCAGTTGTATATTTCATGCAGTCCTTTGAGTGCTTTGTAAATGTGAGGAACATGAAATCATGGAATGTTGCAAGCGGGAATCCGCGGCCGACATAGAGGTCGCCCTTCGCACCCACCTGATCAAGTCTCTTCTTCATCATGTCAGACTGAAGAAGCGTCATAATATCAAACTGTCCCTTGCATACGAGCACGTTGCCGGCCTTCTCGTTTATGTAAGGAATGGGATTGAGCTCGGCATAGAGCGGGCAC
>CAMYWC010000133.1:0-3054 GCA_947302545.1 uncultured Clostridia bacterium
CGCCGGCAGTTTGTATTATGATACAAAGGAACAGGATGAGAGGGACGCCGTCCTGGTTGGAAATAGCCTGGTCGAGTGTTTCAAGAAGAGAGTAGACTCATCCAAAATGGATGATTTCATCAAAAATGATCTTGATGTCGCTATTTCTCCGGAAGAACTATTGTCGGTTAATCCTTATGACGGATTTCTGGATCCTCGCGCCATCTTGAAAGACAGTATTCCGCATCCGGTCAATGACTTCGCCAGTCTGTACCTGAAAAAGAGGTTTTATGGGTCGGACGACTGGTCGTTCTTCTCGTAACCGTAGTTGCATTCTTTATCGCCAATGCGAAGGGCCAGGGCGCACAGGCAATCATGGAAATGGTTGACAATGCCTGGGGTATCTTCGGTGCTTCGTTCGGACCGGTTGTTCTGCTTTCGCTCTTCTGGAAGCGTTTCAACTATCCGGGTGCCATTGCAGGTATCATAACCGGCGCCGCAGTGGATATTGTCTGGCTGTACACTCTTACGGCAAAGACAGGTGTCTATGAAATAGTTCCCGGTGTTATAGCCGCAACACTCGTTGCAGTAGTCGTAACGCTTCTCACAAAGGCTCCTTCACAGGAAGTCGAAGCAATATTCGAGAAAGCCACAGATGTATCCAACGATGAGTAATCATTGTTAAAATCCCATTAAAAGAGGGGAAGAGTCACACCAACTCGGTGTGGCTCTTCTTTTCTTTTTATAGTATAATATTCATTAAAGAGGTGTGGCCCATGAGAATGTACGACATCATAAAAAAGAAAAGGGACGGCAATGAGCTGACAACTGAGGAGATAAACTTCTTTATCTCCGGTTATGTCGACGGCTCGATTCCGGATTATCAGGCATCCGCCCTCTGTATGGCGGTGTTCTTCTCGGGTATGACACCGAGAGAGACGACTGACCTCACACTCGCAATGGCGAAGAGCGGCGACATGCTTGACCTCACCGTTTTAGGCGACAAAACCGTCGACAAGCATTCCACGGGAGGTGTGGGCGACAAGGTTACCCTCGTCGTAGCGCCTGTCGCAGCCGCGCTGGGCTGCACGGTCGCAAAGATGAGCGGCAGAGGCCTCGGCCACACCGGAGGAACGGTCGACAAACTCGAGTCCATACCGGGCTTTAAAGTCGAACTCTCATCCGATGAGTTCTTCGGTCAGGTAAAGGACATAGGCATCTCGGTAATAGGGCAGTCAGGCAACCTGACACCCGCCGACAAGAAACTCTATGCCCTCCGTGATGTCACCGCAACCGTGGAATCCGTACCTCTCATCGCTTCATCAATAATTTCGAAGAAACTCGCGGGCGGCAGCCGGCACATAGTGCTCGACGTCACCTGCGGTTCCGGAGCCTTTATGAAGACTCCGGCTGCCGCGGAAGAGCTCGCAAAAGCCATGGTGGAAATCGGCACCATGGCCGGCAGAAAAATGACTGCCGTAATCACGAACATGGACACGCCGTTAGGCGTAAACATAGGCAATATACTCGAAGTCAAAGAGGCTGTTGACGTGCTGAAAGGCGGCGGTCCCGCCGACCTTCGCGAGGTCTGCGTCGAAATCGCGAGCCTCATGTACGCATCCTGCTTTGACTGCGCTGCCGACGAGGCAAGGCCCAAGGTTCTGAAAGTCCTTGAGGACGGCAGCGCCTTTGAGAAACTAAAGGCCATGGTCTCTGCCCAGGGCGGCGATACCGCCGTCCTTGACGACCCGTCGCTCTTCCCGGCCCCGCAGTATTCCCATGAGGTCAAAAGTCCCCGCGGCGGCTTTATCTCGCACATGAATGCTGAACAGGTCGGCATAGCCTCCGTCGTGCTCGGCGCCGGCCGCGAGAAGAAGGGCGACCCCATTGACTACAAGGCCGGCATCTCGCTCCTCAGGAAGACCGGCGACGCCGTAGCTGAAGGTGATGTCATAGCAGTGCTCTGTACTGACATGGAAGACAAGATTCCTCAGGCTGAGCAGATGATTCTCAATGCCATTGAGTTTTCGGATACTCAGCCGACTGAGGAAACTCTGATATATAAAGTCATAAACTAGAGGAGGGTGAGGTGTTTGCCGACGGAAACCACCGTATTATTTGCGACCTACACTTAAAGGTCTACAAATCTCTGCAAATACTCGAGGTGTGTTTCCCGGCGGTAAATGCCTCAGCCGACGATTTGAAGGTGAAACTTATGGAGATTAAAGATATTCTGGCGAAGGTCGACCATACATTGCTCAGCCCGACGGCGACGTGGGAGGAGATAAAGGCCCTCTGCGACGATGCGGTTTTGTATAAGACGGCGTCTGTCTGCGTGCCGCCGTCATATGTTAAGCAGTGCGCGGACTACCTGCACCACAGGGTGCCTGTCTGCACCGTCATCGGCTTCCCGAACGGCTATAACACGACGTTCGTCAAGTGTGACGAGGCCCGTTCGGCAGTGCTCGACGGTGCCGATGAAATAGATATGGTTATTAATCTCGGCTGGCTGAAAGACGGAAAGTATGATGAGATCCTGGCCGAGATAAATGAAGTCAAAGCCCATTGCTGCGGCAAGGTGCTGAAGGTCATAGTGGAGACCTGCGAGCTGACTGACGAGGAGATTGTGAAGATCACGAGGATAGTCAGCGAGTCAAATGCCGAGTTCATCAAGACCTCGACGGGCTTCTCGAAGGCCGGCGCAACATTCCATGATGTTGAACTGTTCAAAAAGACCCTCGACGAGATGAAGAGCAGCACCAGAATAAAGGCCGCAGGCGGTATCTCGTCAATAGAGGATGCCGAGAAATTCCTGGCTCTGGGAGCTGACAGGCTCGGCACGAGCAGGATAGTGAAGATAGTTAAGTCGGAGGGACTTTTGTAATGCAGGGACTCGTACTTGAAGGCGGCAGCATGCGCCCCATGTTCTCAAGCGGCGTTATGGATGCCCTGCTGGATAATGACATTCATTTTCCCTATGTCATAGGCGTTTCCGCCGGTATAACGGACGGAGTGTCATATGTATCAAGGCAGAAGGGAAGAAATTATAAGATAACGACAACTTACAGAAACGAC
>CAMYWC010000134.1:0-3034 GCA_947302545.1 uncultured Clostridia bacterium
ACCTCACACACTATGAGATGAAGGTGAAGGGTGAGGTCATAAGCACACCTCCGAAAGAGCTTGAACTCATCTACCCTCTCGCGTCCAACCCGAACCGCGTATTCACGCGCGATCAGCT
This sequence comes from uncultured Clostridia bacterium, assembly GCA_947302545.1. Classification (GTDB taxonomy): domain Bacteria; phylum Bacillota; class Clostridia; order Oscillospirales; family Acutalibacteraceae; genus UBA1227. The sequence continues at coordinate 119 of CAMYWC010000134.1, forward strand.
CCTCGACGAGGTCTGGGGATTTGATTACTACGGTGACTCGAGAACGGTTGACGTACATGTAAAACGTCTGCGCGAGAAACTCGAGAACATCTCCGACAAGTGGGCCCTGAAGACAGTCTGGGGCGTAGGATATAAATTTGAAACGAAGGACTAGTTGATATGTCTCAGGAAAAGGCAAAGAAGTCGAGACGCAGCACCCTGTTTTTCAAGTACTTCATGGTCACGTTCTCAATTCTCCTGGTTTCAACCCTGGCCTTCGGTGTCGTCTCCACCATCTTTATGATGAACTACTGGAATTCCAGCAATATGGAGATGCTCAGGAGAAATGTAGACTCGCTTGTTACGGATATACAGGTGATGGACCAGAAGGGTGACTTCTCGAGAACGAACGGCGAGGCAAATGTCACGCTGTTCATTGACTTTCATACAACCTCGGACGCTACGGGAGCGGACTTTTTCATGACCGACCTCTCGGGCAATGTAATCATCTGCCGGGACCTCATAACGGATGAGCTCCAGGTGCTCCACAACACCGCGAAGTTCTGTACGCGTCACGGCGGCACGAGGATAAGTGAAGAAATACTGAAGAAGACCACGGATAAGGGCTACAACAGCACGCAGAACTTCACGGGCCTTCGGGAGGATATGAGCCTTCTGGTGGGCAAACAGGTGCTTGATGCCGACGGTAATCCTCTGGGCTATGTCTTCGGTACCCTGCCTATTTTTGAGAACCTGAACCTATATGTCAGGAACCTTTTAAGGCTCTTTGCGGGAGCAGCGGTGGTATCGCTGGTATTTGCGATAATCCTGGTTTACATCTTCAGCGACAAGATGACACAGCCTCTCCGTGAGATGTCTAAAATTACGAAACTCTACGCGCGCGGTGATTTTCAGCAGCGCATTCCCATAAAAGGAAACGATGAGCTCTCAGACCTCTGTGAGAAACTGAACTCAATGGCGGACTCACTCGAGGTGCTCGACAAGTCGAGAAGCTCGTTCGTCGCGAACGTGTCACATGAGCTTAAGACGCCGATGACATCCATAGGCGGCTTCATTGACGGAATTCTCGACGGCACCATACCGCAGAGTGAGGAGAAAAAGTATCTGAGAATAGTGAGCGACGAGGTCAAACGTCTCTCATCGCTTGTTCAGACCATGCTCACGCTCTCGAAAATCGAGGCGGGCGAGGAAAAGCTGAACCCCGGAGAGACCGAACTGAAGGAACTCATGTTCAACGCGCTGCTGGGCTTTGAGAAGCCCATAGAGGACGCAGGCATAGAGGTCCTGGGCTTCGAGGACATGAAGGAATGTACCGTCTTCGCTGATGAGAAGATGCTATACCAGGTTATCTACAACCTCTATGACAATGCCGTCAAGTTTACGAACGAGGGCGGAAAGATTTATGTTGAACTGCTCGATGAGGCCGACAAGGCCACCATCACCGTGGCAAACACCGGTGAGGGCATAAAGGATCAGGAACTCCTGCATATTTTCGAGCGCTTCTACAAAGTCGACCAGTCACGCAGTGAATATGTCAAGGGAGTAGGCCTCGGCCTCAACCTTGCGAAGAATATTGTGGAGCTCCACGGCGGAGAAATCTCTGCGGTTTCAAAACCGGGAGTGCTTACGAGCTTCAGTTTCTGGATTCCGAAAACAAATAATACGGGAAGTGATAATCGTGGAAGAAACAACCACCAATAAAAAGACCGGAAGGGCGGGCCGCACGTTTTTCATAATCATGCTTGTGGCCATAGTGCTGATTGCGGGTATAGCGGCAATATCAATAATCCTGTCCGGCAAGAGCGCCGACAAGGAGAGAAAACGTCAGTCAAACGCGGATATGACCGCATCCGTTGAAATTGCCGAGTCAAAGGAATACAACGAAAAGGCCTCCGGAGACACACTGACTCCCGTCCAGATAGCCGAAAAGGTTCAGCCTTCTGTCATGGCTGTAATCACTTACAGAGGCAGCGAGAACGTGGGTGAGGGCTCAGGCATCTTCATGAGCGAGGATATCACGGGTACATACACCTATGTCCTGACCTGTGCTCATATCGTTGATGCTACGGGCATTACGACGAAAATCGAACTTGAGAACGGCGCTCAGTATGACGCTGAGGTAGTGGGATATGATACCCGAACCGACGTAGCGGTGCTGCGTGTAAAGGCTACAGGCTTTACACTCGCTGAGTTCGGTGACTCATCAGTGCTCAAAGTCGGAGAACCCGTATATGCGATAGGTAACCCGGGAGGCACTGCCTACTACGGTTCCTTCACCGGCGGCTATGTCTCCGCGATAAGCAGACCTACGACAACTTCATCATCTAGATACACGATGACATGCATCCAGCATGATGCCGCAATCAACCCCGGTAACTCCGGCGGTGCGCTCATAAACAGCTACGGACAGGTTATCGGCATGAACTCTTCGAAGATTGCCGATGAGGAGTACGAGGGTATGGGATTTGCCGTACCGAGCAGCGTCTTCAAGGACGTCGCCGATGACATCCTCACCTCCGGCTATGTCAAGGACAGAGCGAAACTCGGCATAAGCTATATGACCTGCAACCAGAACCTGACATATGCGAAGATAGTCAATGACAACGATCTTCCCGCGGGAACGATAATCATAGCCGAAATTGATCCGTCAAGCTCACTCTATGACACGGAAGTCGTAGCCGGCGATATGATAATTGCCGCAAACGGCAAGGACATGGACAAGGTTGATGTCCTGCTGAGCATTATCGAGAAGGCGAAGCCGGGCGATAAGCTTCAGCTGACTATCGCACATGTCAACAGGGATTACTCCATAGATACGTTCAAGATTACATGTGAACTTGTGGAGGACACCGGTACGGCGGCGGCAGCGAAGGACGAGTCGGAAGACGGCGGTTTTGAAAATCCGTTCGGAGATTA
>CAMYWC010000135.1:0-3032 GCA_947302545.1 uncultured Clostridia bacterium
CACGTTCGATGTCATCAGGTTCTGGTACGACCGCCAGAAGGACCGTCTGCACGACCGTCAGGACAACATTCAAGTCCGCGCCCGCTCTCCCGTGCAGAGTCTCTGCCGACATACCGAAAGACAAGATGTTTGACGTTATGAAAGAGATAAGCAAAGTCACGGTCTCAAAACAGTTAAACCGCGGCGATGTAATTATCAAAGACGTTTTAGGTCTCGGTGTTGACGTAATTGCGACATCTGACCTCCTGACACAGCTTTAAGGAGAATAATATGGGATACAAACCTTATGAAGGCTTCGAGCCCAAGTGGATAAAGGAAGCCGCACCCGCAGATTCATATCGTTCGATTTTCCGCTGGGGCGATCCGAACCATTTCAAGTTCCCGAAAGAGTCACTCTATAAACTCATGAAGGAACGCCTTGATATAACGGATGACTATGTCAGAGATTATCGCTGCGATACAGGTCTCGAGAAAGTTGATTTCGAGGGCAAGTACCCGCCGAACATGGCGCAGGAGCATCTCGATTTCTTTAAGTCGGTCTACGGCAGTGAGATGTCACAGTCCGACTACGACAGACTTTCCGTTGCGTACGGACAGACGGCATACGACCTCTACAGAATCCGCGAGCGTCAGTTTGACAGCCTGCCGGATGTGGTCCTTTATCCGTCCGAGACAGAGCAGATAGAAAAGACTGTCGCATACTGCACGGAGCATAAAATACCGCTCTATGTCTATGGCGGCGGCTCATCAGTCACGCGCGGCGTAGAGCCGACGAAGGGCGGCGTCTCACTTGATATGCGCCGCAACTTCAACAAGGTCATCAGGTTCAATGAGACTGACCAGACTATTACGGTTCAGGCCGGCATGTCGGGTCCTCAGCTTGAGGCGCATTTAAACAACGCCGTCTCCGAGTTCGGAGCAAAGCGCGCGTTTACCTGCGGACATTTCCCGCAGTCGTTTGAGTACTCCTCAGTGGGCGGCTGGATTACCACACGCGGTTCGGGCCAGAACTCCACCTACTACGGCTGTATTACCGATATCTGCCTTCAGCAGAAATACGCGACGCCCCGCGGTGTCGTACTTACATCGCCCTACCCGCGTGAGGCGACGGGACCTAACCTCAACCAGATAATGATGGGCTCGGAGGGAACCTTCGGAGTCCTCACTGAGGCCACACTCAAGGTCTTTCACTACAATCCCGAGAACAGAAAACGTTTCTCATATATCTTCAAGACCTGGGATGACGCCATGGACTTTGCCCGTGAATGTCTTCAGGGTGAGTTCGGTTTCTCTTCAGTCTTCCGTCTCTCGGACCCCGAGGAGACAAACATGATGCTCCGTCTCTACAATGTTGATGAGACTCCCGCCCAGCCCCTTCTTGAGAAACTGGGCTATAAGGATATGGAGCGCTGTCTCTTCCTGGGCTTCACAGACGGCGAGAAGGGCTATTCAAAGAACGTGGCAAGGAATATCTTCAAAGTCGCGGTAAAACACGGCGGATTCCCGCTCACAGGCTATGTCTGCAGGGGATGGGAAAGGGCCGCTTTGACGACCCTTATATGCGTGATTCACTCCACGACTTCGGTATTATAATTGATACTCTCGAATGCTGCGTAAACTGGTCAAATATGGCGCAGGTCCACAGGGACGTACGTGCCGTGTGCCACGCGCTCCCGAACTGTGTCGTAACGACACATATGTCGCACTGCTATCCGCAGGGCGCAAACCTCTACTTCATCTTCATTGCGAAGATGGACACGGCCGCCGAATTCAAGGCTTATCACAAGACAATTCTTGACGCCATTCAGAAATCAGGCGCGGCCCTGTCCCACCATCACGGCATAGGCAAGATGTTTGCGCCGTGGCTTGAAGGCTCAGTCGGCAGAACCGAATACGGTACCTTCAAGGCCCTTAAAGAATATTTTGACCCGGATTACATGATGAATCCGGGTGGCACAATAGGTCTCGATCTTTCAGAGGAAGAGAAGATCTTCCTTCGGGACGGATATAAAGACATGGGAAAGGTATAAGACGGTTATCTTCCGTCAGGATCCTCACCACGTGATATTTTAATTGCCCGTTTTTCTTCATACATGAGGTTGTCGGCTTCGCTGAAAACCTCGTTGAAGGAAAACGGTGCTTTTTTATGGCACATTCCGCACGCGATAATACACTCCGGGCCGTCGCCGCGGTTGAGTTCTTCAAGACCGGCCTTCCAGTTTCCGAGAATTTCCTCTGATTCGGGGAGAGTCTTGTTTACCGCGACAACAATGAACTCATCGCCTCCGGTACGGAAACCGTAGACGTCGTGCGATGTATTGTGGCCTGTTATTGCCTTTATGCTGTCGGCCGCCTTCTTTATCAGAAGGTCACCTGCACGGTGGCCCAGAAGGTCGTTTGTGCGCTTTAAGTAGTTGACATCCATGTTGTACACGGTTATACTGTCGGCGCTGTCAAAGAGGCTCTCCTGGAGCTCTATGAACTTACCTTTGTTGAAGAGGCCGGTGAGGCGGTCATGCTCACTCTCAAAGATAATGGCCTCCTGCATGAGCGCGTTTTCAATATAGAATTTAAACTCGTTGACGAGCATTGAAAACGCGGTATGGTCCTCTTCTTCCTTTTCGGTGATGAGAAGACTGTAGCTGACGTCCGTTACGGTTCTTCCGCTGCAGCAGCATTTGAAACCGTCGTAGTCGTGTTCCGTGCCGGCAGGCAGTATCTCCGTTTCAGGACGATTCGCGCCTTTCTTCATTACATAGCGCTCGGTGTGGTCCTGTCTTTCCAGATATAAGACGGCTGTATCTACATCAAAGTATTTTACTGCGGCCGGAAGGCAGTCTTCGGCATGTGATGAAAGGTTCTTTATCAGGTTGCTCTGGCAGTCTGATGAGTTGCGCAGGATGCGCGAATATTTTGAGAGGTCCTTGATGAGTTCCGCATAGTCAGTTACATCGTATATGTGATGCAGGAGATATGATTTTCCCTCATGCTCCTCTCTGTAGGTATTGCTCTTATAATACTTTCCGGTAATC
>CAMYWC010000136.1:0-3025 GCA_947302545.1 uncultured Clostridia bacterium
CGATCATGTCCTGCTTTGACATAAATATTCCTCCTTTTTACACTTTCGTCAGAATCACCGGACCATTGTCGGTGATGGCTATCGTGTTTTCGAAGTGGGCGGATAGTGCACCGTCCGCCGTCTTGACTGTCCATCCGTCTGACATCTGCTTTACTCTGTGAGTGCCCGCGTTTATCATGGGCTCTATTGCAATTGTCATTCCGGGCAGCAGCCTTATGCCTCTGCCGGCCGTACCGAAATTTGGTACTCCGGGCTCTTCATGGAGTTTGGTGCCGACACCGTGTCCTTCGTATTCACGAACGACTCCGTATCCGCGGCTTTCACAGTACGTCTGTACCGCATGGCCGATATCACCGACCCTGCCACCGGCGACAGCCGCCTTAATACCCTCGGTGAGAGATTCCCTCGTGGTATCAAGCAAACGCCGTGCCTCGTCACTTATCGTGCCTACGGCAAATGTGGCCGCGTTATCCCCGTTGAATCCATGGATCTTTGCGCCGAGATCAATGGAGACGATATCCCCTTCTTTGAGGATGCGGGACTTGCTGGGTATTCCATGAATAACCTCGTCGTTTATGGAAATACATGCGGTACCGGGGAACCCGTACAGTCCGAGGAAGTTGGGTTCTGCTCCCTGGCTGATAATGTAGTCGTGGGCAATCTTGTCGATCTCCCATGTGGAGATACCCGGCCTGACTGCCTCCCCGGCAACCTGGAGTGCTTCAGCTGAAATTCTGCATGCAACACGCATAAGTTCCAGTTCCTTTGATGTCTTAAGCACTATCATGTATTAGTCCTCGAGTGCCTTGAGCACGCGGGCCGTGATGTCGGCTACGCTGCCAAGACCTTCTACAATCTTAAGCTTACCTGTCTTCTCGTAGTAACCCTTGAGGGGCTCTGTCTGATCGTGGTAAACCTTAAGTCTGTCTGCAACCGTCTCGGGAGCGTCATCCTTGCGCTGTACAAGGGCAGCTCCGCAGCTGTCGCAGATGCCTTCCTTCTCAGGCTTCTTGTTGACAATGTGGTAGGATGCGCCGCAATCAGGGCACACTCTGCGACCTGTCATACGCTCGGCGATAGCCTCATCGGGAACCTCTATATCGACAACCCTGTCGATGATGATTCCCATGGCATCGAGAGCCTCGGCCTGAGGAATTGTTCTCGGGAAACCGTCAAGGATGAAACCGTTGTCACAGTCACCCTTTGCAAGACGTTCCTTTATTATGCCTATTACAACCTCATCCGGAACAAGCTGACCGGCCTCAATGAAAGCCTTTGCTTTAAGGCCCATCTCTGTGCCGTTTTTCAGTGCCTCACGGATGATGTTACCTGTAGATATTGTGGGAATTGCATACTTTTCAGCGACAATTTCCGCCTGTGTTCCTTTGCCTGCGCCGGGGGCGCCGAGAAAGATTATCTTCATAACAAAGTCCTTTCCTTAGTCAAGGAATCCCTTATAATGACGCATCATCATCTGAGATTCAAGCTGACGAACGGTTTCAAGAGCAACACCGACCAAGATGATTACGGATGTTCCGCCGAGTGAAAGGTTCATCGGTGACGGACAGCAAAGTGACGTAATCTGTGAGAAAACGATCGGCAGGATTGCAACAACGCTTATGAGAAGAGCGCCGAGCAATGTGATTCTTGAAAGTACTTTTGCAATGTAATCTGATGTGGGTTTACCCGGTCTGATACCCGGAATCGAACCGCTGTTCTTTCTCAGGTTGTTTGCCATCTCTATGGGATTGTACTGAATCGTCGCATAGAAATAGGCGAACAGGATGATAAAGATGAAGTAAACGAGTCCGTAGAACCAGTTTGTCGTGTTAAACAGGTTAAAGAAATTATCCAGTCCGCTTCCCTTTGTGATCCTGTTTCCGAAGAACATCTGGAGCGTCGGGGGAAGTGAAAGGATTGAGCTCGCGAAGATGATGGGCATAACACCGGACATGTTGACCTTGATCGGCATGTGAGTGTTCTGGCCGCCGTACATCTTACGACCGACAACTCTCTTCGCATAAGCGACAGGGAGCTTTCTCTCGGAACCGTCAACCCATACTATAAATACTACGAGGCCTATCATGATGATGAGGGCTATCGGAGCAAAGAGATAGTAGAGTCCGCCGTATGAGAAGTATCCGATAATGTAAGTGATTGTTGTCGGGATACGAGACACGATACCTGCGAAAAGTATCATTGAAATACCGTTGCCTATGCCGTTTCTGTTGATGGATTCACCCATCCACATGAGCAGGCATGCGCCGGCTGAGAGAACGAAGATGATTACCAGAGCCTGGAGTGTGGCGGAGAAACCCGTGAAGGGAGTGCCGTCAGCAGCAGTGGCAATGAATCCGCCGGAACGAAGGAAGAAGAAATATGCAGCGGACTGCATGATGGCGATGATAACAGCGCCGATTCTCGTGATGAACGAGATCTTTTTCTTACCCTCTTCGCCTTCCTTGGCGAGGTTCTCAAGTGCCGGGATGGCAACTGTAAGAAGCTGAATGATAATTGACGAGTTGATGTACGGTGTGATTGACATGGCAAACAGTGTACCGTAGTTGAACGCGTCACCGGTCATCATGCTGAGGTAGTTCATGAAGTTTGAACCGTTGGTATCCTGAATGATACCGCCCGCAGCTGCCGTAAACGGAACCGGAATAGCAGCTCCCAGTCTGAAAAGAAGCAGAATGAGTGCTGTGTAAAGCATCTTCTTGCGAAGGTCAGGTACTTTAAAAGCATTAGCAAGAGTCTGCAGCATTTTAAACCACCTCTGCCTTTCCGCCGGCTGCTTCTATCTTTGTCTTTGCAGCCTCTGAATAAGCGTTGACCTTTACCGTGAGCTTCTTCTTGAGCTCACCGTTGCCGAGTACTTTTACACCGTCCTTTTCCTTCTTGATAAGACCTGCGGCGATAAGCGCTGCTGCGTCTACCGTGTCGCCGTCTTTGAAACATTTCTCAAGGTCGGAAACGTTAACGGTTACGATTTCCTTGGCAAATATGTTGTTGAAGCCTCTCTTCG
>CAMYWC010000137.1:0-2980 GCA_947302545.1 uncultured Clostridia bacterium
ATGCACACCAGTATTTTCTGAATTATCGCATCCTCTTTGCGGATGTAGTGGCAGTCGTTTGTTGCGACGAGCGGGATATTTGTCTCGTGCGCCAGCCTGATAAGATCGGGAAGTATTCTCTCCTGATCGGGAAGATGGTGATTCTGAATCTCTATGAAGAAATTCCCCTCACCCATAATCTCCTTATACTCGAGAGCGAGGGCCTTCGCCTCCTCATACTGACCGAAGCGAAGCTTTGAAGGAATTTCACCCTGGAGGCACGCAGAGAGCGCTATAAGGCCCTTTGAGTGCTTTTTCAGAAGTTCCTTGTCAATTCTCGGCTTGGAATAGAAACCCTCTGTATAGGAGTCAGAGACCATTTTAATGAGATTTTCATAGCCCTCGTTGTTCTCGCACAGCAAAACCAGGTGATGACGGATCTTTGCGGCGGGAGTGGACTTGTCGTGCATGTCATCGGCGATGTAGCACTCGCAGCCTATAATCGGCTTGATTCCCTTCGCCTTACATGCTTTGTAAAATTCAACAGCCCCGTACATACCGCCGTGGTCCGTAATGGCCACGGAAGTCTGTCCGAGGTCGCTTATTCTCTGAACAAGCTCTTTTATTCTGCATGCGCCGTCCAGGAGACTGTATTCGGTATGTAAGTGCAAATGAGTGAAACTCATCCCTTCCACCCGAGTCCTTCCGCTGTTTCAAGTATCTTCTGAAGCCTGTGGTTTACGCCCGACTTCGAAATGGGTTCTTTTACATTGTCCGCAAGGTCGCCTAAAGTGAAGTCCTCATTCTCAAGGCGCAGGATTGCGAGTTCACGCAGCTCGTCGGGCAGGAAACCGAGGCCCTTCTCCTCCTCTATGAAGCGGATGGCCTCTATCTGCCTGTACGCGGCGTCGAAAGCCCTTCCCGAGTTGGCGTTCTCGAAATTCATCTTGCGATTGACGCGGTTGCGCATGTCCTTGTACATGCGCGTTCCCATGACCTCGAGCGCCGCGTCGGGAGCGCCCATGAAGGTCAGAATGTTCTCGATGCTCTCGCTGTCCTTGAAGTAGACTACGTGAACACCCTTCCTGAGAATATACTTCGGCTCAAACTCTCTTCTGCTCAGGTCAACCGTACCGTCCTCATCGGGAAGATGAATCTCGGTTATGAGCTTTAAGAGGTCGTCGCAGAGCACCTTGTGGGCCATGACGAACTCCAGATGGTAATCCTTCTGCGGATCCGTAATGGTGCCGCATGAAAGGAAGGCGCCGCGAAGAAGCGCGGCCATACAGCACTCGTCCTCAATATTGCTTCGGTACATCCTGCGGTTTACCTCCGCGCCCGTATGACCGAAATATTCGAGCACCGCGGCGCGTTCCTCAGGCTTTTTAATGTCGACCCTGTACTTGCCCGAACTTGTCACGACGGGCTTGTAAGAGGCGCCTGTTATATTACCGGCATAGGCGGCAAAGAGTTTTGCCACCTGTTCATGCTCGGTCTTTATGCATATCTCGCGCGATGTAAAATCGCGGCAGAAAAGGAATATACCGTACATCTCAGCGTGAATACAGCACGGTTTCATGCCGCCCATCGCGCGGGCAAGTTCACTTTTCTCTATGAGTTCATCCTTTACGTCGGACGCAAACGACACTGTATTCACCTCCCGTGTCAGATAATCCTTACTTCAGGCTCCAGGTCCACACCCTTCTGCTCTTTCACTGTCTTTTTGATATGGTCCATAAGAGCCAGTACATCTGCTGATGTGGCGCCGCCGGTGTTGATTACAAAACCGGCATGTTTTTCCGACACCTGAGCGCCGCCTATGCTGTAGCCTTTGAGGCCGCACTCATCTATAAGGGCGGCAGCAAAATAGCCCTCCGGGCGCTTGAACGTGCTGCCTGCCGAGGGATATTCGAGCGGCTGCTTCGCCTTGCGGCGTCGCTGCACGTCATCCATATTGTTCTTGATGCCCTCTGCGCTGTCCTGCTCAAGATGGAAGATTACCGAGGTTATGATGAGGTCCGAATCCACATAGGCAGAATGGCGGTATGAGAAGTCGAGCTGAGAGCCCTGGAAAGAGCCCTTCTCACCGTCAAGGTCCATATGATTGACAACCCATATGACGTCCTTCATCTCTCCGCCGTAGGCGCCCGCATTCATAAAGGCGGCTCCGCCCACCGTGCCGGGTATTCCGAAAGCAAATTCAAGACCGCCGAGAGAGTACTCGAGAGCGAATCTGCAGAGGTCAACGAGCTTTGCTCCCGCCTGCACCTTTACCAGATCGTTTCCGGCATATTCTATCTTGGAAAACTCGCTTCCCATGACAATGACTATGCCGTCAATACCCTCGTCGCGCACGAGCACGTTCGAGCCGTTTCCGAGCACTATCGGCTTTACGCCCTCGGCCTTGCAGGCCTTGAGTATGGCCGACAGGGAATCGGTTGAGTCCGGCTCGACAAGAAGCCGTGCGGGACCTCCTATACGGAAGGTCGTAAACTTCGACATGTCGGCATTTTCGGTATATTTGCAGCCGCATTCGCGGCAGGCATTTATAACTTTCTCGTACATAGTTCCACCTTAAAGATTGGCAGCGCCGATAAGGCCGGCGTCGTTGCCTAAAGTTGCCGCGCGTATGACGGTCTGGACAGAGGCATTTCTGGTATACCTCTTTTTCTCGACCTTCTCACGCAGAGGCTTCAGAATAAACTCTCCCTGCGCGGCGACTCCTCCGCCTATGCATATCATCTCAGGCTGGAAGATGTTTATGAGATTCGTGATTCCGTCTGCGAGATATTCCGTGTAGTCATCGATAATCTCAAGTGCGCGCAGATTGTCTGCATGCGCCAGGTCGAAGACATCCTTCGCACAGGTGATGTCCGGGAACGCCTCCTTCGCGGCATTCACCAGGGCCGTAGCAGAGGCATACTGCTCAAAGCAGCCTATGCGGCCACACTTGCAGGGAATACCCTCACGGTCAATTACCATATGACCTATCTCTCCGGCG
>CAMYWC010000138.1:0-2971 GCA_947302545.1 uncultured Clostridia bacterium
CTCCCGAACCTGAAGTAAGGTCACAGAGTGAACCTATAAGGTCGGTGAGCTGGCGGGGAGTTGTTCCTTCGGAAGCCATGTTACCTACAAGGTTTGCTTCCTTGGACTTTATGGATTCGGAAATGGCTTTTTTGAGTTCCTCACCGCTGAGGTCCTTAAAGTCATTATCCGCAAGATACTTGAGTTTGAGCTCATTCGGAGTACCGATGAGGCCGTCTGTGAATGCAGGAGAGACAACCGGGTCGGCAAGTTCCCAGATTTTACCCTGAGGATCCTTGAAAGCACCGTCGCCGTATACCATTACTTCTACATGCTTTCCTGTTGCCTTGAGGATTCTGGCCTGAATGTCAAGAACGAGGTCCTTGCACTCGCGGGGGAAGAGTTTAATCTGGTTCTCAGTGGATTTGTTGGAGCCGAGAAGACCGTACTTCTCATTGCATCCGCTGCCGTTTACGGGAGCATTCATAATGTCATCAAGGCTGCATACTGCCTTGGCACCTGCCTCGACAAGGATACGCTTTGTACGTTTTCTTGTATGGATGTCGCAGTTTAATACGCAGTCAGCATACTGAAGGATTGTCTTCGGCTGATTTGCGAATATAACCTCAACCTCTGCACCCTCTTCTTTGATGAGGTCAGAGTAGTAAGCGACATAGTCAACACCGGTGAACTCGTGCTTGTTTTCACCGAAGAGTTCTCTGTATTTTTCAAGGGAAAGAACATCGGAATAAGGATTGATGCCTGCGGCGTCAATCTTATCAAGAGACACGAGGCTGTTTCCGACCTCGTCTGAAGGATAAGAGAGCATGAGGACGATCTTTTTGCAGCCCCTTGCTATACCGCGAAGGCAGATTGCAAAACGGTTTCTTGAGAGAATCGGGAAGATAACACCGACTGTCTCTCCGCCGAGCTTTGCCTTGACATCAGCAGCGATATCGTCAACTGTGCAGTAGTTGCCCTGTGCGCGGGCTACGATGGATTCCGTTACGGAGATGACATCGCGGTCACGGAGCTCAAAGCCCTCGTACTGTGCCGCTTCAAGAACGCCTGTGGATACTATTTCGGCAAGGTTATCACCCTGGCGTATGATGGGCATGCGTATGCCGCGTGAAACTGTGCCTACTCTTCTTTCATACTGGTCCATAAAGAGAACTCCTTTATAAAAATTTTACGAAACAATTATACAATGTGCGCTCGTTTTCGTTCAATTGCCGCAGTTTAGAAATTTGTATTATATTGTCATATAACTTTTGTGTAAATATTCCAAGTTGTCATAACAAATTTACTTTGTCTCCTGCAGTTTTTTGATTTCATCGCGGTAGTGCGCGGCGAGTTCAAAGTCCAGAACACGCGCAGCTGCGTGCATTGCGCGCGTGAGTTCGTTAATTGCCGCCGCGCGTTCAGCCTTGGTCATGCGCTTACCCGTCTTGGACTTCTCGGTATCAACTTTCGACGTGATTTCGATGATGTCGCGGACATCCTTGATGATCGTCTTGGGTGTTATGCCATGTTCCTTATTATATTTCTCCTGAATATCACGGCGCCTGTACGTCTCCGTAATGGCGCGTTCCATTGACGGAGTCACCGAATCAGCATACATGATAACTTCGCCCTGTGCATTACGCGCAGCGCGTCCTACAGTCTGGACGAGCGAGGTCTCGGAACGCAGGAAGCCCTCCTTGTCGGCATCCAGTATGGCGACAAGCGAGACTTCGGGAATATCAAGACCTTCACGGAGAAGGTTTATGCCGACGAGTACATCAAACTCACCGAGACGGAGGTCACGGATAATCTGCATACGCTCTATTGTGTCGACATCGTGGTGCATGTACCTGACCTTTATGCCGAAGTTTTCAAAGTATGCGGTGAGGTCCTCCGCCATCTTCTTCGTGAGAGTCGTAACGAGTACCCTCTCTCCTCTTTCGGTTCTCATGTTGATCTGAGATACAAGGTCATCTATCTGACCCTCAACCGGTTTCACGGTTATCATCGGGTCAAGAAGGCCGGTAGGACGTATAAGCTGTTCAACGATCTGAGCGGACGTCTCACGTTCAAAATCACCCGGCGTCGCCGAGACAAATATCGCCTGATTTATATGTGAGTAAAACTCATCAAAATTGAGAGGCCTGTTGTCAAAGGCACTGGGCAGGCGAAAGCCGAACTCGACGAGGTTCTCCTTCCTCGCGCGGTCGCCGGCATACATGCCGCGGACCTGCGGCAGAGTGACATGCGACTCATCCACAAAGAGAAGAAAATCGTCCGGGAAGAAGTCGAGAAGCGTATACGGAGTCGAACCCGGCGCACGTCGCGCCAGAACCCTCGAATAGTTCTCTATGCCGCTGCAGATGCCCGTTTCACGGAGCATCTCCATATCGTACTCGGTCCGCTGCTTTATACGCTGAGCCTCTATGAGTTTGCCCTCTTTTTCGAAGAACTCCACTCTCTCCCGGCATTCTTCAAAAATGTCGGCAATGGCTTCGTCGCGCGTCGCGCCGTCAATGACATAGTGCGACGCGGGATAAATGGTCGCGTGCTGGAGAGTATTTACAACCTCTCCCGTCAGCGGTTTGAACTCGCATATACGCTCGATTTCGTCACCGAAATACTCTACGCGTATGGCGAGCTCCGAATAGCCGGACGGGAAAATCTCGACCGTGTCTCCGCGCACGCGGAACTTGTCACGGATGAAGTTTATATCGTTTCGCTCATACTGAATGTCGACGAGTTTTCTGATAAGCTCGTCACGCGGCTTTTCCATTCCGGGGCGAAGCGAGATAATCATATTCTTGTAGACCTCAGGGTCACCTATCGAATATATGCAGGAGACTGAGGCAACGACTATTACATCACGCCTTTCCGACAACGCAATAGTCGCCGAGTGACGCAGACGGTCTATCTCATCATTTATGGAAGAATCCTTTTCGATGTAGGTGTCGGTCGTAGGCACATAGGCATCCGGCTGATAATAGTC
>CAMYWC010000139.1:0-2945 GCA_947302545.1 uncultured Clostridia bacterium
GGTCCCATGAAGTCCATATCTTCCTTCACCATGGAAGCCAGACGGGAGGACATGAAACTGGGTGTGACGACTGTCGGACCTCACAGGGACGACCTTTTAATTTCGCTTGACGGTCTTCCGGTCAAGAGCTTCGGCTCACAGGGACAGCAGCGCTCCTGCGCTCTGTCATTGAAGCTCGCCGAAGCCGCCGTTATAAAAAAGATAACCGGCAAGCAGCCCGTAGCCTTCCTGGACGATGTCATGAGTGAACTTGACTCCGGCAGACAGGATTACATCTTAAACCACATAGACGGCTGGCAGGTCTTCATTACCTGCTGTGACCCGTCATCAATACTGAAATCGAAGACCGGAAAGGTCTTTGAAATAAAAGGAGGACAGCTATGTTCCTCCACCTAGGTCAGAGCACCGTAATCCGGACGGATGACATAGTCGGTGTGTTTGACATAGACAATACGACCGTTTCAAAGCATACGAGAAACTATCTCGCAAATGCCACAAAGAGCGGAAAAATCGTAAATGTATCACTTGAACTTCCGAAGTCCTTCATAGTCTGCAGGGACAGGGACGGGGAAGAGACGGTGTATATCTCGCAGCTGAGTCCTGCGACACTTCTTAAACGTTTTTCATCAAACAGCGATGGAGGTTATAAATTTTGAGCAACGTAAATGAAAACTTGGAGCTTGAAGAGCAGGAGCTCTCCGAAGAGGAGAAGGCGGCACTCAAAAAAGAGGAGGCCGCTGAAGCCAAAGAGGCAGAGCTCGAAGCACAGATAGGTGAATTTGACGATGTTGAGTCGATGGACACACTTGTCGAAGGCGAATACGGCGCGGATCAGATCCAGGTTCTTGAGGGACTGGAAGCCGTGCGCAAGCGCCCCGGCATGTATATCGGTTCAACCGGACCGAAGGGTCTTCATCACCTTGTTTATGAGATCGTCGACAACTCTATCGACGAGGCTCTTGCGGGTTACTGTACCCACATTGAAGTAAATATGCTGCCGGACGACGTTATTGAAGTAATCGATAACGGACGCGGTATTCCGGTAGGTATTAATGAAAAGTATAATAAGTCGTCCGTCGAGGTTGTTCTCACAATCCTCCACGCGGGCGGTAAATTCGGCGGCTCCGGTTACAAGGTATCCGGAGGTCTTCACGGCGTCGGCTCCTCGGTCGTAAACGCTCTTTCCGAGTGGTTTGAGGTTGAGGTACGTCAGGACGGCCATGTCCATGCCATGAGTTTCAAGGTCGGTGATCCCGTTGATTCGCTCAAAGTCATAGGCGACACAGACGAAACCGGTACGACAATCCGCTTCAAGGCAGATCCGGAAATATTCCAGGAGACAACACGCTACGAATTTGACACTCTCGAGAAGAGACTTCGTGAGCAGGCTTTCCTCAATGCGGGACTTAAGATTACTCTCACCGACCTCCGTGAGAATCCCGAGAGGGAAGAGCCCCAGGTCTACTGCTATGAGGGCGGTATCACTGAATTTGTAAACTTCGTAAACAACAAGCGCGGTTTCACACCTCTCCATGAGGAGCCCATCTCCTTCAATGCCGTAAAAGGCGACAGAGAAGTTGATATCTCGCTCATGTACAACGACAGTTACAACGAAATACTCTATTCCTACGCAAACAATGTCCGTACAATCGACGGCGGTACGCACGAAAACGGTTTCAAAACCGCTCTTACGCGTGTCTTCAATGATTACGGCAAGAAATACAATATTCTCAAAGACAATGACAAGAAGCTTTCCGGCGACGATGTCCGTGAAGGCCTTATCGCTGTCATCTCGGTCAAACTTACGGAGGCCGAGTTTGAGGGCCAGACAAAGGGCAAACTCGGCAACACCGAGATGACACCTCTGGTCTCAAAGACAGTCTATGACAAACTCATGGAATACTTTGAGGAGAATCCGGCTGTCGCCCGCGCAATTTTCAACAAGGCACTTGAGGCTTCAAGGGCCCGTGAGGCGGCGAGAAAGGCGCGTGATCTTGCGCGCCGCAAGTCCGCGCTGGAAGGCAACTCGCTTCCGGGCAAACTTGCCGATTGTCTTGAAAAGAGCCCTGAAATGACAGAGATCTACCTCGTAGAGGGTGACTCTGCGGGCGGTTCCGCGAAGCTCGGCCGCGAGGTTCGCTATCAGGCAATCCTCCCCATGTGGGGCAAATGCTTAAATGTTGAAAAAGCGCGCCTTGACCGTGTAATCGGCAACGACAAGCTCACGCCTGTCGTATCTGCCCTCGGTACCGGAATAGGCGAAGACTTTGACATAAGCAAGCTCCGTTACGATAAGGTCGTCATCATGTCCGATGCCGACGTCGACGGCGCGCACATCCAGACCCTTATGCTGACCTTCTTCTTCCGTTACATGCGCGACCTTATCACCGAAGGACATGTCTACATCGCCTGTCCTCCGCTCTACAAGGTTTCAAAGGGCAAGAAATTTGCCTATGCCTTCTCGGATGAGGAGCGTGACGCGATAATTGCCGAATATGAAGGCAACTGCGATATTCAGCGTTACAAAGGTCTCGGTGAAATGGATCCCGAACAGCTCTGGGAGACAACCATGGACCCGAAGACGCGTATCATGAAGCGCGTCTATCTGGAAGATGCCATGGTGGCAGATGAGACTTTCTCGATTCTGATGGGCGACAAGGTTGAACCCCGTCGTGAATTTATAGAAAAGAACGCCAAGTACGTTCAGAATCTTGACGTGTAAAGGAGGGGAATGAAAAGTGGCTAAAGTTTCAGCAGAGATGCAAAAGCAGAAGGAACAGGAGTTCCGTGACAATCTCGTAAACACCAAGATTGTCCAGTCTGATATAAGCGATGAGATGCGCCGTTCGTTCCTCGACTACTCGATGTCGGTTATCATCTCACGTGCGATTCCCGATGTACGCGACGGTTTAAAGCCCGTACACAGAAGAATACTGTATACGCTC
>CAMYWC010000140.1:0-2919 GCA_947302545.1 uncultured Clostridia bacterium
CATCGGGATCCGCAGGGGTATCGTCGTCAGCGAAGTCGTTGAACAGAGGCTCGTTGTTCTCCGGGATTTCCTCGGGAAGTTCCTCTGTCTCGACGGGCAATGTTGCCGCAGCAAAAGGTACGACGGCAGGTACGATTTCAGGCTCAATCTCCTCTTCCTCGGGAGCGGCCTCTTCAACCGCCGGCGGCTCAACCGGAGCAACTTCCTCAACGGGAACTTCCTCCTCAACAGCCACAGGCTCAACAGGGGCGATTTCCTCAATAGGAGCGGCTTCTGCAACCGGTAACGGTTCGGGAGCAGGCTCTACAGGAGGTACCGGCATCGGAGCAACCTCTTCGGGCTTCTCTTCGGTTTTTTCCTCAGGCTTCTCTTCAGCCTTTGCTGCCTTTTCGGCCTCCCTCTCCTTCTTGAGTTTCTCAAGGAAGTCGGGGTCACCCATGAGTTCGTAGAACTTCGGACCGTCTATCTTCTCGTATTCCATGAGATATCTGGCGAGAAGATGGAGTTTATCAATATGAAGTCTGAGTATTTCCGCAGCGCGCTCGTACGCCTGCGTAATAAGGTTTTCTATCTCCTTGTCGATGGCAGCTGCCGTCTCCTCGGAGTAGTTCTTTATGTGACCGTAGTCACGGCCGATGAATACTTCCTCATTGCCCGATCCGTATGAGATGGGGCCGAGCTTGTCGCTCATGCCGTATTTGACGATCATATTGCGGGCGATCTTCGTCGCGCGTTCAATATCATTGGACGCGCCCGTAGAGATATCGCCCAGGATTATAGCCTCGGAGACACGGCCGCCGAGCAATGTGACAAGCTCGTCAAGCATATGCTTCTTTGAGACGTATGACTTGTCATCCTTGGGAAGCGACATCGTGTAGCCGCCGGCCATGCCGCGCGGAATAATCGAGACCTGATGAACGGGGTCAAGTGTATCGAGATAGTAGTTGGTAACCGCATGGCCGGCCTCGTGATAAGCCGTGAGTTTCTTCTCTTCGTCGCTGACCTTCTTCGACTTCTTCTCGGTACCTACGACGACCTTTATGGTTGCCTCTTCTATCTCGGTCATTGTGAGTGCGCGCTTCTTGCGGCGGGCCGCAAGGAGAGCCGCCTCATTGAGAAGGTTCTCGAGGTCAGCGCCCGTAAAGCCCGCAGTTGCGCGTGCTATCTGATCAAGATGTACGTCCGGTCCGATAGGCTTGTTCCTCGCGTGAACCTTGAGGATAGCCTCACGGGCTGAGACGTCCGGATAGTTTACGGTGACCTGACGGTCAAAACGTCCCGGACGAAGGATGTCCGGTCTGTTCGTCGCGGCCATAATAATTACGCCCGCGTTCTTTCCGAAACCGTCCATCTCGACGAGCAGCTGGTTCAGTGTCTGCTCGCGCTCGTCGTGACCGCCGCCCATGCCGGCGCCTCTCTGGCGGCCGACCGCGTCAATCTCATCTATGAAAACTATTGAAGGAACATTCTTCTTTGCCTCATCAAAGAGGTCACGTACACGCGATGCACCTACACCTACGTACATCTCAACAAAGTCAGAACCTGAGATTGAGAGGAATGTAGCGTCGGCTTCGCCTGCAACAGCGCGGGCAAGGAGGGTCTTACCTGTACCCGGAGGGCCCACAAGAAGTACGCCCTTGGGAATTCTGGCGCCGAGGTCGTTGAAACGCTGAGGATTTCTCAGGAACTCGACGATTTCCTCAAGGTCCTCCTTTTCCTCGTCGCAGCCGGCCACATCGTCAAACGTGGTCTTCCTGCCGTCATCACCCGTCTTCAGGCGGGCCTTTCCGAAGGCCATGGTACGGCGTGTGTCGTCCATAACCGTATTGCCCATTTTCTTTACGAGCCAGTAAAGCATGATACCCATCAAGCCGAGCATTCCTATCATCGGAACGAGCTGGGCAATCCAGTAGTTGGATGAGCCGGCCTCATAGTTCATCTTTATGGGGTCTTTCGGGTGTTCCTTGTTGTACTCACGAACAGCTTCATGAGTGTCTGCGACGAAGAGCTCGTAGCTGGGTACGGTATATGTCTTCTTCTGCTTTTCACCCTTGAGTACGTATGTGAGCTTTCTCGTACCGAGATTTAAACTGTACTCCGTGACTTTTCCCTCGTCGAAGTACTGAATTATCTGGTAATATTCAGCATCGGTCTTCTTTGAGTCAACCTTGAGTGCTGACCAGAGAAGACTGATCATCATGGCAATCATGACAAGTGTCAGCAGGCCCGAGAACAGTCTGTTCCGTCTTCCTGCGTTTCCGGGCTCGTTACCGCCCGGCAGATTGTTGAGTGGTTTATTTTCCAAGCTTGATACCTCCTTTGCTCAGAATCTCCTATTTCGAGTAAACCTCCGGCTTTAAAACGCCGACATAAGGTAAATTACGGTAAGTCTCATCATAGTCGAGACCATAGCCTACGGCGAACGCGTCGGGTATTGCGGCTCCGACGTAGTCCGCCTTGACATCCGAGACTCTGCGCTCGGGTTTATCGAGAAAGGTGCAGATTTTAATTGAGTTCGGATTTCTCATTTTAAGAATCTTGATGAGCGATGCAAGTGTTCTGCCCGTGTCGAGTATGTCCTCCACAATAAGAAGGTCAACACCGCGAAGGTCCATGTCAAGGTCCTTTATGATCTTGACGACACCGGAACTCTCGGTGCCCGAACCGTAGCTCGACACTACCATAAAGTCAATGGAACACGGCAGGTCTATCGCCCTCATAAGGTCAGCCATAAAGACTACGGAGCCTTTGAGAATAGACACAAGTACAAGGTTCTTGCCCTTGTAATCCTCGGTAATCTGTCTGCCCAGATCGGCGACAATCGCCTTTACCTGCTCCTCATTTAAGAGAATTTCGGAAACATCGGCATGCATATCATTTGTATGCATAAATCTCACCTTTCCCGACTTTTATGAATCC
>CAMYWC010000141.1:0-2914 GCA_947302545.1 uncultured Clostridia bacterium
GACCTGTGTTGTTGATCTTACCGCCGAGTGCGAATACCTTTGTACCCTTGGACTTCTCGGTACCCATTGATGAGAACCAGGAAGCACCGTTTAAGATTATCTGTGCAACGTTGGCATATGTCTCAACGTTATTTAAGATTGTCGGGCTCTGGAAGAGACCTTTGACTGCAGGGAACGGAGGACGGGGACGAGGCTCGCCGCGCTTACCTTCAATGGAGGTCATGAGCGCTGTCTCCTCACCGCATACAAATGCGCCGGCGCCGAGACGGATGCCGATATCGAAGCAGAAATCGGTACCGAGGATATTGTCGCCGAGGAGTCCGTATTCCTTAGCCTGCCTGATGGCAATGTTAAGACGCTTAACAGCTACGGGGTACTCTGCGCGGACATAGATGTAGCCCTGTGTTGCGCCGATAGCCTTACCGGCTATTGTCATTGCCTCAAGGAGTGCATGGGGGTCGCCCTCAAGTACGGAACGGTCCATGAATGCACCCGGGTCACCTTCGTCGGCGTTACAGCAGACGAACTTCTGAGGAGCCTGCTGAACAGCTGCGAACGACCATTTTTTACCGGTCGGGAAACCTGCGCCGCCGCGGCCGCGGAGGCCCGAATCAAGGATAACGTTTACAACGTCTTCCGAGGACATTTCGGTAATTACTTTGTAGAGAGCTGCATAGCCGTCACGTGCGATGTATTCGTCAATATTTTCCGGATCGATGATACCGCAGTTACGGAGAGCGATTCTCTTCTGAAGCTTATAGAAAGTGGTATCTTCAAGTGAATTACAGGTAATGCCGTTCTCAACGAGGAGATAGTCCGTGACAACCTGTCCGCCGAGGATATGCTCCTGATAAACACGAGCGGCCTTCTCGGCATCCATCTTGACATATGTTGTTCTCTGTCCGCCTTCAATGACTTCAACGATAGGCTCGTACTGGCACATACCGATACAACCTACCTGGCCGACCTTGCACTTTGCATTGCCCTCTGCCGCCGCTTTGAAAGCGTCGTATACAGGCATGGCACCCGCCGCGATACCGCAGGTTGCAAGACCTACAAGTACTCTGTACTCGCCCGGAGCAGAAGCAGCGAAGACATTGGCATTTACGTCAGCTTTGATAGCCTGGAGCTCAGCCCATGTTTTCATATTCCTTCTCCTCCTTTTCGAATTCCTTGTACTTGTTGATGATTGACTCAACCTCGGAAGCCTTAAGGCGTCCGTAAACGTCTGAGCCGTTTACCATCATTACAGGAGCAAGTCCGCAAGCGCCTACGCAGCGGCAGGCCTCAATTGAGAACAGTCCGTCGTCCGTGCACTCGCCGGGTTGGATCTCAAGGATGTCGCAAATCTTGTCGAGAACTTCGCGGGAACCCTTGACGTAGCAAGCTGTACCAAGACATACGCTGATCTGATACTTGCCCTTCGGTGAAAGATTGAACATAGAATAGAAGGTGGCCACACCGAAGACCTCTTCTGCGGGAATTCCGAGTTTCTCAGCTATGTGGATCTGAACCTCTTTGGGCAGATATCCGTAGATGAGCTGAGCTTCCTGCATAATGGGCATCAGGCAGCCTTCCTCAGTGCGATGCTCGGCGATGTATGCGTCGAGTTTCGCCTCTTGCTCCGGTGTTCCGTTGAACGGAACGGAGCTCATTTTCTTTTTCAACTTTAACACGCCTCCCTTATAATTTAACTGTACGGAGCAGCCCGTGCTCCGTACATAAATTCCAACGATTATAATTTAAAATTATATTATTGAGTTGAATATAAAACATTTAAATTTTTTGTACACAACTGACAAACCTGTCCAAAACAAGATAAAAAAACGCACATGTCCTAAAAGAAAAGTCCCGCTCGGCTGAGCGGGACTGCTTTCGCAAATATTATTTTGCGGCTTTGATTGCCTTGTAGGTATAGGCCGCGAGCGCGCCGCCGATGAGCGGAGCAACAATGAAAATCCAGACAACGGCAATGGGAGCCGTGTTGCCCGTGAAGAGTGCTATAAGAGCGGGGCCGAAGCTTCTCGCAGGGTTTACGGATGTGCCCGTAAGGCCTATGCCGAGGATATGTACGAGCGTGAGCGTAAAGCCGATAACGAGGCCGGCAAAAGAGCCGTGTCCGGCCTTCTCATCCGTAACACCGAGAATGGTGAGAACGAAGATGAAGGTGAGGATGATCTCAACAAGGAGACCTGCAACAATGCTGCCGTTTACACCGGCGAGGCCGTTCGTGCCGAGACCGCCTGTCTTGTCCTCAACTCCGCCGAGTGAGAAGATGGCGAGCAAAAGAGCGGAACCGATTGTCGCGCCGACACACTGAGCTGCTACATAACCTCCGAAGTCCTTCTTGCTCATTCCGCCCGAGAGCAGAACGCCGAGAGAGACGGCGGGGTTGATATGGCAGCCTGAAATGTTGCCTATGCTGTAAGCCATGCCTACGATTACGAGACCGAAGGCGAGAGCGGTGAGAATATATCCTCCGCCTGCCGCCGCGTCACAGCCCACGAGCATTGCGGTACCGCAGCCCAGGAATACAAGGACACACGTACCTATGCATTCCGCGATGTACTTTTTCATGTTAAACAACTCCTTTTTCCATTATGAATCTATTCACTCAGGCGGCTGCTTTTTGAGAATTCACAGCCGCAATAGTCCTGTCTGTAAAGGTCATATACTTTACTCAATTCGATTGAGCGCTTGTATCCTTCCTTTTTCTTGAAGTCCGAGGGCAGCCACGAAACGCGTACCTGCGCCGCTACAGCCTCTCCGATCTCGTTGAGCAGAGCCGCGTTTTTATGCGGACTTACCGAGAGAGTTGAGCAGAAATACTCGAATCCGTTTTCAGTGGCCACTCTTCCGGTTTCCGTCAGCCGCTGCAGGTAGCACTCCCTGCATCTCTCCCCGCACTCGGGAT
>CAMYWC010000142.1:0-2901 GCA_947302545.1 uncultured Clostridia bacterium
TTATGTTGAACCGCCGTATGCCGAACGGCACGTACTGGTGGTGTGAGAGGGGAGAATTAATCTCCCCTACTCGATTTATCATTGAAAAAGGAGGCTTTTATGCGGCTTGACAAATATCTGAAGGTCTCCCGCCTCATCAAGCGGCGGACCGTGGCGGCTGAGGCCTGTGATGCCGGAAGGGTATCGGTGAACGGCACTCCCGCCAAGGCCGGGAAGGACATAAAGCCCGGAGATATCATCGAGATAGGCTTTGGCGACAAAAAGGTATCTGTCCGCGTGAAGACCGTCGCGGAGACGGTCAAAAAGGAGGATGCCGACTCAATGTATGAAACGGTGTCAACTACTCGGCAACAAGTTACCGAGCTTGTAACTGCCCTGTAGTTCGCTAATCGCTCCTACATTTTATCGGTGTGGCTTCCGTGGCGTTACATAAGGGTGGCTGACAGCACCCTTCACAGATCAGATGTACTGACCTGCGACTCTACGAGGTACTCAATTCCCTTACGGTAGAGGTTCATGGCTCCGATACGGTCATCGTTAGAGGTGTAATTGCAGTTTTTACAACAAAAGATATGCTTATGCTTATCTCTGTTGCCGCGTTCGACATGACCGCATTTAGGACAGGTCTGGGAAGTGTATTTTGGATTAACTTTAATGACCTTTTGTCCTGCTTCTTTTGCTTTGTAGATAAGTTTCTGCTCAAGGTCGTAATAAGCCCAAGAAACCATAACGTAACGGTTTTTTACTTTTACGGCTTCGGTAGCACTACGGATACCTGTTAAGTCTTCAAGAACATGGAGGGTTCCTTTAGGATTTTTTTCAACGAGTGCCTTCGACACACAATGGTTTACATCGTGCATCCAACGGTTTTCTCGCTGACCTATGGCCTTGAGTCTCCTACGGGAAGACGGAGTGCCAACTTGTTGCAGCTGCTTACGAAGTACTTTGTAATGACCTCTTTTCTGCTCAACGTCATTGCCATTATAGAAAGAGGTAAAACCGTTACTGTCGTAAGAGGTAACCAAAAATCTTATACCTCTGTCGTGACCTGCAACATTACATATATCCGTATCGTTTACCTCGTCGAGATTGCATTTTACGGATATGTGCAGAAAGAACTTGTTACGCTTGTAAACGACTTTAGCTGTTCCAAAGGTATATACAGATTTGTTAAAATACTTTTCCATACCTTCAATGTCATAGTCGCACTTGATACGCCCGGTAAGCGTACCAACAGAAAACTTATCGCGGTTAAGGGAATAATCCCTGTTCCATGATAAAGTCATCTGCGGTACGTTGTATTTACAGAAAGTCCAGTCAAAACCATTGGCTATATTGGTCTTATAAGAACCAATGACTGTACGGACTGCGTTACAAGCCATTTGTGAGGGAAGGTTGTATTTGTCCCTGATTTCCGTATAGGTATGTTTTTGTACGGAGACCTGCGATAAATCGTGGGATGAAAAAACATAATCTGACACAAATAAACAAGCCTTTGCATAGGCCTTCATGCTATTAAGAAGTAACTGTATGTCATCGGCTTGCGGATGAATTTGTATCTTTGCTGTTTTTACAAATTCCATAATTATCGCCTTTCTTCACTAAAATTATTATAACATATATTCTAGGGAAAAGCAATGCAAGGGGCATTCCTCTCGGCTATAAATAGCCGAGAATCCTGCCTGAATTTTCTTGAAAAAATTTAGAAAAAATAACCGCAGAGCTTTAAGTATTATAAAAAATTGCCGATAGACTTAAAGAAGACATTGTTTGTTTTTTCAGAGAGTGCTTATGACAAGAGTAGTTGCCGGTAAAAAGAAGACCACCGCGAGGTTCTATATCATTATAGTGATCGCTCTTCTTTTGGTTGTCATGATCTTTCAGTTGGTTTCACTTTCCCGAAAGCAGAAAGAATACGCGAGGGAAGAGGAAAACTTGAGGAAGGAACTTGCCCTTGAACAGGTGAAGAGTGAGGAACTGAAGGATTACGAGGCATATACGAAGACTGAGGAATACATAGAGAACATGGCGCGCATGAAGGGCGGTCTCGTAAAGGAAAATGAGATAGTGTTCCGTGAGGGAAATAAGTAATGAAAGCGCCGCCCTAGGTTTGAACAAGCGCGAGCGACGTTCAAACCGTAGGGATCGCTTTGTTCTGCGAGATTAGCGAGAGCGAGCAAGAGGCGAAGCTCGAGCTTAACGAGCAGAACTTCTTTTTTTTTGGAGGGGATAATATGAGGACAGAGCCAGTTAACAGGAATTCTTCGGATGAAGTGAAAAGACTCATGGAGTTTTTCGGCCGTATTGAGGGGAATCATATCCTGACGGGACAGCACACACAGACTAACCCAATGGAGGAACTTTCCCACATAAGGTCAGTGACCGGAAAGGAGCCTGCTCTCCTTGGCTTTGAACTTCTTGCCTATTCGCCGAACATAAGGGATATGAAGGCGGATCCCGCTTGCGAAAAGGAGGTCATAGAGAACAGGGGGACTATAGAAAGAGCCTTTGAATGGGGCCTTTCAGGCGGGATAGTCACACTTACCTGGCATTGGTTCTCACCTATGTACGGGACAGGGAAGGCCTTCTATGCGAAAAATACCGAATTTGACGCTGAAAGGGTGCTCATACGGGAAACAGCGGAAAGAAAAGCTTTCTTCAGCGATCTTGAGTCAATGGAAAAGCTCCTTTTAGGCTTTTATGACCGGAGGATCCCGGTTTTGTGGAGACCCTTCCACGAATCTGACGGAGACTGGTTCTGGTGGGGAGCAAAGGGACCTCGCGTCGCAAAGGAGCTCTATCTTCTGATGTTTGATTATTTTTCGGGAAAAAAGGAGCTTTCAAACCTGATCTGGGTCCATAATTCGAGGCTTCCCGAAGGCTATGTTGGGGATGACTGCT
>CAMYWC010000143.1:0-2883 GCA_947302545.1 uncultured Clostridia bacterium
GCCAGGTATGCGTAGCTGTCAGCCGCGTCCTGGGCCGCCTCCGTGGCTTCCTCAGCCGCAGCGTTGAGCTCGGCCACTGCCTGTTGCTCCTCGCTCAGCTGCGCAGCCTCCTCCTCGGCACGCATCTCGTCCTTGACGGCACGGAAGTGCTTGTTGAAGTCATAACTCTTATCGCCGCTCCAGTCCTGGGAAGCATCAAGGAGCATCTTGTGGATGATTACGTCACCGGTCGAGAGCACCTTGGCTTCGGCAGCTACATCGTTCGGTCCGAGTGTGACCTCTTCTGTCGTCTTTTCCGGGGCCTTGGTCGTCTTTTCGGATTTTCCGCCGCCCTTGTGGATAACCTTTACCGCAACTATCACAATTGCCGCAATGAGAAGCAGCGCGAGTATTACGGAAACGGCCCTGCGGACCGCCCTGCCCGGGCCTTTCTTCTTGCCGCCGTTGTGCTTCGGCTGGTATCTTTCTCTTTCTGCCATATTTTTACCTCAACTTAAGTGATATATAAATTAAAGTAGAATAAACAATAAGATTATACTCTATTTTACAGTCATTGACAATAAAAAACCACTTTGCTATAATACACCTTGCGCTCAAAGTATCGAGGCGTAGCGCAGTTTGGCTAGCGCATCTGGTTTGGGACCAGAGGGTCGGGGGTTCGAATCCCTTCGCCTCGACCACAGCACGCCGTCTGCGTGCTCAACACGGGCCATTAGCTCAGCTGGGAGAGCGCCAGGTTCGCAATCTGGAGGTCATGGGTTCGATCCCCACATGGTCCACCAAAGGAGACGTTATTCGGGGTCATTCCCGGATAGCGTCCATATTTTTTCAGGAGGAGAAATCATGCAGAAACTCGAACAACTCTACGAAGGAAAAGCAAAGAAAGTTTACAAGACCGACGATCCGGAACTCCTTATCGTCGACTACAAGGATGACGCAACCGCTTTCAACGGTATCAAGAAGGGTACAATTGTCGGCAAGGGTGTCATCAACAATCAGATGAGCAACTTCCTCATGCAGAAACTCGAAAAGGAAGGCGTACCTACGCACTTTGTCGAGGAACTCTCAGAGCGTGAGACACTTGTAAAGAAGGTTGAAATAGTACCTCTCGAAGTAATCATCAGAAACATAGCCGCCGGCTCTTTCTCAAAGAATTACGGCGTTCCCGAAGGCGAAAAATTTGCCTCTCCGACACTTGAATTCTCCTACAAGAACGACGACCTCGGTGACCCGCTCATCAACTCCTATCACGTCCTCGCAATCAGGCTTGCGACAAAAGAGGAGCTCGACACCATCACAAAGTATGCTTTCAAGGTCAACGAAGTACTCTCCGCATTCTGGGCAGAATGCGGCGTCACACTCGTTGACTTCAAGATAGAATTCGGCCGTCTGTCAGACGGCACAATCGTCCTCGCGGACGAGATAAGCCCCGACACCTGCCGTCTCTGGGACAGCAAGACGGGTGAAAAACTTGATAAGGACCGTTTCCGCAGAGACCTCGGCGGCGTCGAGGACGCTTACGCCGAAGTAATGCGCAGACTCAGAGAGCACAACTAACTCCCGGAGGTACAGGTATGTACGACAAATACGAATCTCCGCTTTCTTCCCGATATGCATCCGATGAGATGCTGAAACTCTTTTCGCATCGCACCCGTATCGAGACTTGGCGGAAGCTCTGGACTGAGCTCGCACGTGCAGAGAGTGAACTCGGCCTGCCGGTCACAAAGGCCCAGGTTGACCAGCTCGAGGCACACATAACCGACATCGATTTCGACCTCGCCGCAAAGCGCGAAAAAGAGGTCCGTCACGATGTCATGGCACATGTATATGCATACGGTGCAGCCGCGCCGGATGCCGCGGGCATCATCCATCTCGGAGCCACAAGCTGCTATGTCACGGACAATGCGGACATAATCATTTACAGAGAAGCTCTTCAGTACATAAGGAACTCCCTGCTCGCTGTTGCCGCAAATCTTGCGGCTTTCGCGAAGGAGTACCGTGCGACGCCGACACTTGGCTACACACACTATCAGCCCGCTCAGCCGGTCTCGGTCGGCAAGCGCGCTACACTCTGGATGCAGGACATCCTGACAGATGTTGAAGAAATAGACTTTGTAATTGATCACATCCGTTTTCTCGGCTGCCGCGGTGCCACAGGCACCGAAGCCAGCCTTCTTGACCTCTTTGAGGGCGACGGCAGCAAGATAGACGAACTCAACAGGCGCCTCTGCGCCGCTTTCGGCTTTGACAGCCTCATAGATGTCTGCGGACAGACATATCCGAGAAAACTCGACAGCCGCATCTTAAATGCCCTGTCAGCGGTTGCGCAGAGCTGCTGCCGCATGGCTACGGATATCCGCCTGCTCCAGCATGACCGTCAGCTCGAGGAACCTTTCGAGGACAGCCAGATAGGCTCCTCGGCAATGCCGTATAAACGCAATCCGATGCGCTCCGAGCGCATCTGCTCCCTCGGCCGGTACCTCATTGCCGATGCCGCGAATGCCTCGGCAGTTGCCTCGACACAGTGGCTCGAGCGCACGCTCGACGACTCGGCAAACCGCCGCATCTCCCTGCCTGAGGGCTTCCTCTGCGCAGACGCGATTTTACGCCTCGCCCAGAACATTACTGCAGGCCTCCGCGTAAATGAAAAAATCGTCGACAGGGAACTTCGCGAATATCTTCCTTTCCTCGCTACGGAGAACCTGATGATGGAGGCCGTCCGCCGCGGCGGCAACCGCCAGGAGCTCCACGAGATCATCCGCCGCTGCTCAATGGAAGCCACAAGGCAGATGAAAGACGGCGGCTCCTGTGACCTCGTCTCACGTCTGGCCGCCACCGGCGCGTTCTGCATGACCGAAGATGAGATGAACAGCCTGCTTGACC
>CAMYWC010000144.1:0-2881 GCA_947302545.1 uncultured Clostridia bacterium
AATGACTCATTAAAACACCTCATTGTTTATGTGTTGTTCTTTAATTAGTCCTCTATGAATGTTGGGGCGTTTTTGGGGGATTTGCCTTTGATGACGTTGTGGTAGTAGGAGTAGGTCATGGGGGAGTCATTGGGGTTGGTTATTTCGGCACCGGTGACTTCGCCGAGGAATACGGTGTGGGTGGAGGTTTCCATTGTGTCGATTACTTTGCAGGTTATGTAGCTTCCCTGCCGGCCTGCTCCACCGTTTCGCTGAATTTGTCTTCGTCCTTGCCGCTTTTGAAGCCGAAATTGCCGATAATGAAGGGGTCGCTTTGTTCACCGAGAATGTTGATGGCGAATCTTCCGGAGTTTTTGATGCATTCGTTGGTGTAGTTGTCGTGGTTGATTGAGACCGCGACGGTGGCGGGTTTTGAAGTTACCTGCATGGCGGAATTCGCCGTGCAGCCTGTGGGTTTGCCGCCGTCGCCCCAGGAAGTAATTACGTATACTCCGTAGGAGAGTTTGTGGAATGTGTGCTTGTTCATATGAATTCTCCTTTCAAGGTTATTATACACATTGCAGAAAAAGATGAAAAGTGGTAGAGTTTAGGGGTAAGACATAGTTTGTCAGACTATTGTTTAAAGGAGGTTTTAGTATGGCAAATAAGTACGCAGGTACGCAGACAGAGAAGAATCTGGAGGCTGCGTTCGCAGGTGAGTCACAGGCAAGAAATAAGTATACTTACTTCGCTTCTGTGGCAAAGAAGGAAGGATATGAGCAGATTTCAGCACTGTTTTTAAAGACTGCTGACAATGAGAAAGAGCATGCCAAAATGTGGTTCAAAGAGCTGCAGGGCATAGGCAATACTGCTGAAAATCTTGAAGCTGCTGCTGATGGTGAAAACTATGAGTGGACCGACATGTATGAGGGCTTCGCAAAGACTGCTGAGGAAGAAGGTTTCCCGGAGCTTGCAGCGAAGTTCAGAATGGTCGGCGAGATAGAAAAACATCATGAGGAGAGGTACAGAGCTCTTCTGAACAATGTTGAAACAGCCAAGGTATTTGAGAAGAGTGAAGTTAAGGTCTGGGAGTGCAGAAACTGCGGCCACATTGTCGTAGGTACGAAGGCTCCGGACGTATGCCCGGTCTGCAACCATCCTCAGAGTTACTTTGAGGTTCACGCTGAAAATTATTGATTTTTAAATAACTGTACAAAATTAAACGGACGTTTTGCTTGCAAAAGGGCAAAACGTCCGTTATAATGTTTTATTATAATTAATTATATAATAGGAATATAATACCCTGTAGGACAAGTACTAAAAGGAGGTGTGGAGTGTATGGCGGCTGATGTTAACAATGCTGTTTCACGCGAGCCTGATTACATTACCATAGACCTTCTTGATCTGGCCAAGGTTATCTGGCAGAAGATCTGGATTGTCCTTATCGGACTTGTTGTCGGAATTGTGCTGGCGTTTACGGTCACCAAGGTTTTGATGACACCTCAGTACCAGGCCACTTCCGTTATTTACATTTTCTCAAAGACCACGAGCATTACATCGCTCGCGGACTTGCAGGTGGGAAGCCAGCTGACTGCGGACTTCCAGATTATCGCGACAACCAGGGACGTCGTTGAAGATGTTATTGAGACACTGAACCTCGACAGTTCATATGAACAGCTGGTTTCACAGATTTCAGTCACGAACCCGACTTCGTCTCATATGCTTCAGGTTACGGTAACGGACCCGAACGCGGAGAGGGCGGCGAAGATATGCAATGCTCTGTCCGACAAACTCAGAGACCAGATTGCGGATATTATCAATACGGATAAGCCGTCGATGGTTCAGAGAGCGGTTGTGCCTACGCACCCGAGCAGCCCGAACCTTAAGAAGAATGTCGGAATAGGGGCACTCCTCGGAGTGGTTCTCGCTGCCGCGTTTATAGTTCTTCGATATGTACTTGATGACACAATCAAGACGCGCGAAGATGTTGAGAAGTATCTCGGTGTTGATGTCCTTGCGGCATTCCCTGTCGTCAAGGATTATAACAAGAGTGTACAGAGCAACAGGTTTAAAGCGAACGAAGATCGCCGCATGAGAGAGCGCAGCCGATAGGGATTGATATGAGAAGAGTTGACAAGTACACTGTCCTGATTGCCTTCTTTATTTTCCTGACAATTGCCGGTGTAATTGCTTTCATAGGTGTCAGGGGACTGCAGCAGAGGCGGCCGGTGAATGACGGGCCGGCAGACGAGACCTCGACTGCCGTGACTTTAGGCAACACCGTCAAGGAAGGCAGCAAGACTTACAGAATCAATCACGATGTCAAAGCCGTGCTTTTCCTCGGAATTGACGACGGCAGCAAGACCTCAAGGGAGTTTGTTGCCGACAGCGGAGGACGTTCCGACACTATCATGCTTCTGGTAATGGACAAGACTTCCGGCACCACTCAGATTGTTTCAGTGTCACGTGACACTATGACTGATGTTGACGCGTACGATGTCAAAGGCGACTACGCCTACACTTCAATTACGCACCTGAACATGCAGTACGCATACGGTGACAGCCCGATGCGTTCCTGCTACTTAACCAAAAAAGCTGTTTCACGCATTTTGTATGGCGTTCGTATAGAGGGCTGTATTTCACTCGCAGCTGAAGGAATCCCGGCTATTGTGGATTCCATGGGCGGGCTGACATTCAAGATGCCCGTTGACTGCACCGACATTGACCCCCGGTATGAGGAGGGCGCTGAGGTGACGCTGACCGGTAAAGAGGCTGAGGCCCTTTTCCGATACCGCGACTCTTCAACTGTCGGCAGTAATGAGGAACGTGTAGACCGCCAGCTTGAGCTTGCTCAGTCTCTGTTTACCGAGATGCGCAGGCACTTCTCGGCGGATGATTTTGA
>CAMYWC010000145.1:0-2854 GCA_947302545.1 uncultured Clostridia bacterium
CCTGACTGTCTGCTTGATAGCGATGACGTCAAGTCTCTTCTCGTATGAGGGTCTGCCGTAGTCATAGGGCAGCTGTACATAGTTGTGCAGATAATTAAGTTTGGGTGCGGGAGTGATAACTACCGCATTTTTATCATATTGTACGGGCATTATGTTATCCTCCTGTCATCAATGATTGAACTTCGCGAGGATATCCTCGGTAAGTTCAAAGTCTTTTTCAGTAAGTGTCTCACTGTCTATCTGCTTTTTAAGCGGAAGCCACCATGTGAAACCGAATGTCATGCACATAACGAGTGAGTAGAAGAACTTCTTGCCGTACTCTGCACCTGTCTTCTTGCCGATAAGCGCATACTCCGTGCCGTGCATAATGGATAAAATTGCGAGACCTATAGGGTTTTTCTTAACAATTGTCAGAATCATGCTGCCGATCCAGAGGATTCCGCAGCCAAGATATTCCAAAGCCTGAAACATATTCGTCCTCCGTATCAGTCAAATGTTACCTGGTTAGTCTTAGTCTTGAGCGGAATCCACCAGAAGAAACCGAACATCATGCACATTGCGATGCTGTAGAGAAGCTTCTCTCCGCCTCTGTGTCCTGCCTTGATACCGATGGTGAACACTTCGCAGACATGCATAAGAACGATGCTTACGGTAATCCAGGGAAATCCGATGATTGTCAGTATTGCGCCCATGACCCAGAGCATGATGACGAGGGCGTATCCGAGATACTCAAACTTCGTCAGGGTCGTGAAGATAAACTTTTTCATTTGTAACCACCTCAAAATTTTATCAGAATAAGAATTTGGCCAGGAACTTGACGTTCTTGATTGCTTCAATTCTTTGTTCCATATTAAGCTTCGGCACGGGTGCCTCAACCCAGTCGCAGTCGAGATTCTTCTCGGCGAGTTCCGGAATCGTGAAGAGTCCGTCATTGTACGCGTCGAAGTTCGGCTCGGTGGGTGTTCCCTTTGCTGCCATAAACAGTTTTATGAAGTATTTGCGGAAGAAACCGAAGAGTATTATATGAAGATTGTTCAGGTCAAACTGACCGGGAAGAGTCGGCATCATTGCGAGGATAAGACGGAACGCAAGGTTGTTTACCTCTCCGCATCCGCGTATCCAGAGACCCGGACTCGCCGCATCCTTGGCCGGCGCTGAGCACTCGCCGCAGACATAGGTCATTCCCGGAAGGGCCTTGAGATCTTCAAGCGAGTATGCCTTGCCGTTTCGGTCAAGCCAGTACTTCTTACCTTCGAACTCAGCGCCGTTACCGACGATAACATTGAGTTTACGCTTCTTGGTGAGCGGATATGTCTTCGATCCGAAGAATACCTCAAACGTGGTTCCGAGCGAGGCTACGCATCCGCCGCCGCAGGTCTTTTCCATCTCTATGGCGAACTCGTGATCGTTGTCGAGTTTCTCAAGTTTCGGAGCTCTGTCGTTCGTGTGACCGACAAAGTAGCGGATACCCGGCCAGTTGCGCTCAAATCTCGGTGTGAGAAGAGACTGCTCTGCGGGAATGAACGGAGTGATTTCCTTCTTGCCGACGATCTTTACGTCCGGATCGCCGAAGCCACGCTTGCCGGCCTCGATGAGAAGTTTGTTCTTTGTCGGGTCAAAGCCCATCATCTCGGTAACTACGCGGTCAACCTCAACGGAGTTTGTACCTGTGACAATCTTGTCAACGAGGACCGGGAAGTTGGGACCCGGGGTGTTTCCGCCGCCGCCGATGATACCGTCAACGACGGTGAGGTCGGGCTTGAAGAGATAAAGCAGGTCTGAGAGTTTCTTGTCTATCTGCCAGGTGTGGTTCCTGTATCTCATATTGCATGAGAAAGTACCCATGGCATTCTTGAAACCGAGTGTGACGCCCGTGTAGATGTTTGTCTTCATTTTGGGAACGGAGACATAGAGGCGCTCGCCCTTGATTACCTCAGAGATAATCTTGGGGACATAGACCTCCTGACCTACCTCGGCCTTGGGGCAGAAGTAACGGTCAGTGGGCATCTCCTCAAAGCAGACAAACTTACAGCCGTATTTCTTTGCTATTCTGTCATAGCCGGCCATGTGGGCATAGGACCAGGTTACCATACCGGAACCTTCGCCGATGATTATATCGGAAACTATGCCGTCAAGGACCTCCATGACCGCGTCGAACACGCGCGGGTCAGTGGTCTGAGGAATGCCGTAGTCATAGCGATAAGCGCCCGGAGGCGTTACAAAAACAAGGTTGGGCTTGATAAGGATTTTCTTGCCCTTAAACTGTGCTTTCCAGCCAGTCTCCTTGTCAAGATCATCGAGTGACTTTCTTACCGCCTGCTTGATGGCTATGACATCCTGCCTTTTTTCATAGGAAGGTCTGCCGTAGTCGTAAGGCAGGCTTACATTGTTGTGGAAATAGTTGAGTGCAGGTGCCTTGGTAATGACAACCGCGTTCTTTTCATATGTTGCCGGCATCAGTTCTGCACCCCCGTATCAGGCATAGTAAAGTCGTGGTCCGTACTTACGAAATCAGCATCGGTAAATGTCTCTGCTTCCATCTGCTTTTTCAGAGGCAGCCACCATGTGAAGCCGAATGTCATGCACATTACAATGGAGTAGACACGTTTTTTGCCATACTCAACGCCTGTCTTCAAACCTACAGTGAAGAGCTCTGCAGCATGCATGAGAGAAAGAATGATTATGCCAATGGGATTCTTCTTTACGATTGTAAGAACTGCGCTTGCAATCCAGAGAATTCCGCAACCGACATACTTCAAGAATTGAATCATTGAAATTCCCCCTTAAATTCAACCAGAGAAGATTATATCATTGTACTTTTTAAATGACAATTATTGTTAAAACAAAGACAAAA
>CAMYWC010000146.1:0-2846 GCA_947302545.1 uncultured Clostridia bacterium
CATCGCTCACGGCTCTTGCGGTTTTATTATATGTACTGTTCTGCGTCCTCTTCGTTCTCCCAGTTGTGCCAAATGTTCTGTACGTCATCATCGTCCTCGAACATTTCAAGCATCTTGGCCATGGACTTCAGTGCATCCTCACCCTCAAGTCTTGTGTAGGTGGAAGGTATGTACTGCACCTCAGCGAGAGCGAATTTGTAGCCTGCGGCCTCAAGCGCGTCGCGTACGGAACCGATGTCGTTCGGCTCTGTGCGGATTTCATAGACGGCCTCGTCATCTGAGAGGAAGTCAATTGCGCCCGCTTCCAGAGCGGCGTCCATGAGCGTCTCCTCATCGACGTCCTCCTTCTCGACGGCGATTACGCCGTAGCGTGAGAAGAGGAAGGATACGCAGCCGTTCTGGCCCATATTGCCGCCGCACTTGTCGAAGTAGTGGCGGACGTTGCCGGCCGTACGGTTCTTGTTATCCGTCAGGGTCTCCACCAAAACGGCAATGCCGTTCGGGCCGTAGCCCTCGTAGATGTTCTCCTCGTAGTTGGCTGTTGAGCCTTCACCGGCGGCCTTCTTTATGGCACGCTCAATATTGTCGTTCGGAATATTTGCCGCCTTAGCTTTCGCTATGACGTTTTTAAGCTTTGAGTTGGAGGAGGGGTCTGCGCCGCCTTCCTTTACCGCAACCGCTATCTCACGGCCGATCTTCGTAAAGACCTTGGCCATTGCGGCGTCGTTTGCGCCCTTCTTGCGTTTGATGGTACTCCATTTCGAATGTCCTGACATAAGAATGCTCCTTATAAGTCGAAAATTACCAAAATATTATACACCACCCGGTGTTATTTTTGCAAACAGTTCGCGAGCGCGGGCCATGTCGCCCGAGAGGTAGAGGTAGCCGAAAAGAGCCTCAAGGCCCGTGGCCGCATGGTAGTCGGCACTCGTCATGTTCTTCGGTGTATGTGTCGTGTGCGCGTTGCGGCCCCGCCTGAAGATTTCCGTCTCGTGTTCGGTCAGGGAATCTTCAATCTGATGAAAGGCCTCGGCCTGTGCGGCCGCGCTCACGTATTTTATCTTTTCGGCGTGAAAGTCACCCGAGGGCCTGTTGGCCTCCAAAACGAGCGACTCGCGCACAAGCAGTTCATAGACACAGTCGCCTATGAAGGCGAGTGTCAGGGGACTGAGCTGAGATATGTTATCCATATTACTCCTTAAGGTACGAACTCAAATTCGAGGTCGTATATACTTACAGTGTCGCCTTCCGTAATACCCTGGCGCAGAAGTTCCTCCTCAATGCCGGAGGAGACTATTACTCTCTGGAGGTACTGGAGGGACTCGTAGTCGTCCATGTCCGTCTTTGCGAGTATGGGTATGAGCCACTCGGCCTCGACGATGAATACATCGTCCTCGCGGCGGACGGTGAAGCCGGTATTCTTCTTTTTCTCGTAGAACTCGAGGGGAATCTCCTCGGCCTCGTAGCGCTTGATAGGGGGCAGTGTGGCAAGCTTTGCCGCAACCGCGTTTATAAGCTCCTGCGTGCCCTCTGCTATGGGTGCGCAGATACTGAAGTAGGGAAGGCCCAGGTTCTCGACGTAGGACCTGAAATGTTCAATCTGCTCGGGAGTCGCGAGGTCTGACTTGTTGCCTGCGACAATCTGAGGAAGCTTTGCCATCTCGGGATTGAACTTTACGAGTTCAGCGTTTATGGCCTCGAAGTCGGCAATCGGGTCACGGCCTTCCGAACCCGCCACGTCGACTATGTGTACGAGCATCCTGCAGCGCTCGACGTGGCGCAGGAAGTCGTGGCCGAGGCCGACACCGTCGGCCGCGCCCTCAATAAGTCCCGGAATGTCGGCCATGACGAAGGAGGAACCCTCGCCCATGGAGACGACACCGAGCACGGGCGTGATAGTCGTGAAGTGGTAGTTTCCTATGTTGGGCTTTGCCTGGGAGACCACTGAGATTAAAGTGGACTTGCCGACATTCGGGAAGCCCAAAAGGCCGACATCGGCCAGCAGCTTGAGTTCAAGCTGCACTTCCCATTCCTCGCCGGGCATGCCGTTTTTCGCAAAGCGCGGCGTCTGGCGGGTGGGAGTGGCAAAGTGGACATTGCCCCAGCCGCCCTTGCCGCCGTGGGCGGCGATGAACTCCTCGTTTGAGCTCATATCGGCCATGAGCGTGCCGCTTTCAACCTCACGGATAAGGGTTCCGTAGGGCACGTCGATAAAGAGGTCCTCACCCTTTTTGCCGTTGCAGTGTGAGCCTCTTCCGTCTTCGCCGTTTTTAGCCTTGTAGCTTTTCTTGTAGCGGAAATCGGCGAGGGTGGAGAGGTTGGTGTTCACGCGAAAGACAATATTGCCTCCGCGTCCTCCGTCTCCGCCGTCCGGTCCGCCGGAGGCAACATATTTTTCGCGGTGGAAAGCAACCGCTCCGTTGCCGCCGTTTCCGGCCTTTATTTTAATTTTTGCGATATCTACAAACATATTAAAAACCTCGCTAGTATATTAATAACTATTTAGTTAGTTGTCAAATCTTTATATTTATAGTAGAATTACTGTGTATGTTTATGCAAATCTTTTCGGAGGCCTGGGCATGAAAAAAATAACTGCTGTTCTCCTGTGC
Organism: uncultured Clostridia bacterium; assembly: GCA_947302545.1. Lineage (GTDB taxonomy): Bacteria > Bacillota > Clostridia > Oscillospirales > Acutalibacteraceae > UBA1227. The sequence goes on from CAMYWC010000146.1 coordinate 2,610, forward strand.
CTGATTATCGCTCTCGCGTTTTCTGCGTGCAGTAAAGAGGAGAACGAAACACCCGGAGAAAAAACCACCAAACCGGTGGAGGTGAGCGGAATAGGCGCCACCGCGAAAATCACCACAACCGAGGATAAAAGCGGAGTGGGCACCATGCTCAACGACGCGACCATCCCGGTCTTCTCGGTTGACGGTCAGAGCGCGGCAATAGACGCCATCAACGCCCGCGTTGAGGCTGAGGTCAAG
>CAMYWC010000147.1:0-2845 GCA_947302545.1 uncultured Clostridia bacterium
TGGCAAACGACATGTCAAGTTGCTTTTTCAACTGTGGAGGGGTTTCGGCAACGATTTGGTCGAATAACTTAGCCGCATTTGTAGCCTGTTTCATAAGTCAAATGTTTTTTCATCTGCTCCAACAATATTAGCCTTCTCAATTACAACCGTGCCGCTTGCAATTTCTTGTTTCAACAGTTCATCAAGTTTTTGAAGGCTAATAACATAGCCGTTTAATTCGGCACTCTCCTCGTAAGTTTTCGTATTCTTCTCTCCACCGTTGCCCACAATAAGGACACTGTCCGACATTCTTAAGCAGTACAGGCGAAGTGAAGTGCGAAAAGTCGGCAGAGCCACAACATTGTCACGCATTTTACCTTCGGGGCGAAAGTAACGTTCTAATGTGGCACCATTCTCAAGCATCTTGTTCAGTGCGTTTAGAATCATTTGCAAATCCGTTTGACGTTTAGCGTCGTCCTTGAACTTATTGGCAAATTTTTCAATAGGTATAGGCGGATAAGTCGCACCAATTCAAATATAATTTGTAACTTTGCGGCATGGAAGCCAAACGAGACATATTTAGAGGTGTGAATTCTATAAAGTTTTACAGTCGATTTACTTCGGATGAGGATTGCTACCGCTACCTCTCAGAAATAAAGTGGCCTGACAACCAGTTCACATGTAAGCGTTGCGGTCACACGGCCTATTGCAAAGGCAAGAAACCCTATTCTCGCCGTTGCACAAGATGCAAGCATGATGAGAGTCCGACAGCCGGCACCATGTTCGACCGTTTGAAGTTTCCGTTATTGCTCGCTTTCCACATCGCATTCAAGATTTCAACGAAGAAAAAGGGGATGTCATCATTGGAACTTGCTGAAGAATACGAAATGAGACAAAAGACGTGCTGGGAATTCAAATGGAAGATACAACAAGCGATGAAAAGCTCTGGCAATTATCCGCTTTCCGGTACTGTACATGTTGACGAGTTTTATATCGGAGGCGAGGAAGAGGAACTGCAAGGCAGGAATCCCAAAAGCAAGAAAAAACTCGTTGTAGTGGCCCTGGAGCTACTGGAGGACACAAACGAATCAGATGTGGGGAGGGCATATGCGCAAGTCATTGACAATGCCTCCGCCGCATCATTCAGGCCGTTCTTTGAACGATACATCAGCAAGCATGCTCACGTCGTGACTGACGAATGGAACGGGTACAAGCCGTTGGCAGATGATTATGACATTGAACAGAGGAAATCCGAGAACGGAAAATCGTTCCCACAGATGCATATTCATATCATGAATGTGAAAGGATGGCTACGAGGCATTCACCATCATTGCACTAAAAAACGGCTGCAAGGATACCTTGATGAGTATCATTTCAGATACAATCGGCGCAACAACAAGGACACAATCTTCGATGTGCTTATGAGAAGAATGGTCAATTATTCGCCAATCCGCTTAAATACAAAAGATTAAATGGTGCGACTTATCCGCCTATACCTATCACGTAATATCAACCCCCAGCGCGGCGATGTCGGCTGCCTCCTTCTTGGTGAGCTCGGCTGTTCGCCATTGCCCGTCAACGTAAACGGTGCGCAGCCGCTGTAGCATTCTTATCATGTCTGCCGGCGAGTACTTCTTGATGAGCCCCGTGTCAATCAGCCGTTGGCGCAGCTCATAGTACCAATGCAGTGCGACGATGTTGATGAACATCCACGCCTCGAGCGCCTGCGTGCTCCGCATGTAGGAAGTGTCGGCCTCAAGCGTGTTCTTGAAGGCGTCGATGGCCTGCTCCACCTCCCCTCTCGACTTGTAGCCGTAGTATATGTCCTCGGCGCCGGCGTCCTTGGTGTGCAGCAGGGCAATCGTGCCGAACTTCAGCGCATGCCCGGCGTATGACTCCATCGAGTAATGGTCGTTGTCGGGGTCGTCGGCCTTGGCGAGGTAGTCGGCCTCCTCCTCCACGCGCAGGCGCTCGTCGAGGTAGAGGTACACGTCGTGCCCGTAGGCCCGCTGCCTGCAGTACCAGATCACGCGGCCCTTGTAGCTGAAGTGTCCGAGCGCGCCCTTGTTGTCGCGGGAGGAGAACGGCGTGTAGTCCAGCCCCCTGGTGTTGCGCTTGAGGGCCATTATGTAGTGCGCGCCGTCTATCGTGTCAAGGAACTCGATGTTCTTCTCCGACTGGAAACCCTTGTCCACTATCATCGTGAGCGACGAGTGCCCGTACTCCTGGGCGCAGAGCCTGAACGAGCGGGTGTCCTTGATGTTGCCCGGCAGCAGGCGGTAGTAATTGGCCCTGCCGCTGCCCAGCGAGTAGCCGAACATGATGTTGACGGCCGTGCCGAAGCCGCCCGACTTCACCTTGCTCGTCTTGGGGAGGTCCATCAGCCCCGACGAGGAGAGGATGTCGGTGCCGTCGAAGACAACCTCGTCGCCGTCTTGGCCGAACTCCCTGAGGAAGCCCAGTATCTGCGGGCGGCGGAGCCCCAGGTCGTGGTAGAACCCGCTCAGCGAGCTTGCCGACATCCCGCCGGCCCTGTCCTGGAGCGACAGGCGGCAGTAGGCCAGCGCGCTGATGCGCTGCCAGTCGGCGGGGAAATGAGCCTTCAGCCGCTCCCGGTAGTCCGACAGCGATCCGCTCACGAAACGCGACAGACCCAGTTCCTTGACCTGCCCCACCTCCGGGCTGCCGCCCCGCTGGCGCGAGGCCTCCAGCTCGCGCTCGAGAATCCGCTTGCGAGACTCCTTGAAGCCTCCCTCCTCCGTTATCGAGCCCAGGTATCTGCCCGTCTTCTTGACGGCGCGCCCCTTCCGCGTGTCATACTCTCTGTGGCACTCGTACAGGCAGTCGCGCCCGGGAATGCATCGCA
>CAMYWC010000148.1:0-2836 GCA_947302545.1 uncultured Clostridia bacterium
AGCCTTTGTGCCCTGCGCGGGCTCTGAACTTATTACGAGGCCTTCTTTGTAGTCATCGGTGTACTCAGGTACTACCTTCGTATTTACAAATCCGGCCGCAATGAGGGCCTGTTTGGCTGTGCCGAGTTCAAGTCCGTTAATTTCGGGTATCTCTACCTGTGAGCCGTTTGAGACGACTTCAATCTTGATGACTGAACCCTTCTTGGCCTTTGCGCCCTTGTACGGGCTCTGCTTGCAGATCTGGCCGCCCTGGTACTTCGTGTCTGTGGATGTGACGTACTTGACGTCGAATTCCCAGTCAGCGTACTTCTTGTTTCCCTCTACCTCTGAGGCATAGTCCTTGCCGAGGAGGTCAGGTACTTCAATCTTGTCATTCTTGAAGATATCGGTGAAGAGGGCGAGGATGATTATGATGATGACTATTACAGCGAGGAGGGCCGAAGCGACACCGACGAGGATCGGCAGAACTCTGTTCTGTACCGAGTCGTCATCGTCGTACTCGTCCTCTTCATCAATCTGGACGGGCTGGACATGAGTCTTTGCGACGGGAGTCGCGATGACCTTGGCAGCCTCCTGCTGGCTTATGAACTGTGTGGGCTCCTTGTCGACGAAGTATGAGTAGTCAAACTTAACTGAAGGGTTGCGTTTGAACTCGTCGAGGTCGAGGAGCATTTCAGCCGCGGACTGATAGCGGTCCTTGGCATTCTTCTGCATTGCGCGGAGTGTTATCTGCTCGAGGCCTACCGGAATCTGCGGATTAATTTCACGCGGATGAACGGCCTCGTTCTGAAGCTGCATTATTGCCACTGATACGGCGCTGTCGGACTCGAACGGAAGTCTTCCCGTTATCATCTCGTACAGGACTACGCCGACCGAGTAGATGTCGGCCTTGTCGTCCGTTATCTCACCGCGCGCCTGCTCGGGGCTGATATAGTGAACGGAGCCTATGGCTGACTCGTTCATTGTGCGGGTCTCACCGCGTGAGAAACGGGCAATGCCGAAGTCGGTTACTTTGATATTGCCGTTCTGAAGGAGCATTATGTTCTGGGGCTTTACATCGCGATGAACAATGCCCTTGTCATGGGCATGCTGGAGAGCGCGGAGAATCTGGGTCGTAAAGTGGACTGCTTCCTTCCAGTTTATGACCTTCTGCTGCTCAATGTACTCCTTGAGAGTGATACCCTCAATGTACTCCATGACGATGTACTGAAGACGGTCGCCGAAGGATACATCGTACACCTTTACAATATTCGGGTGTGAGAGTACGGCAATCGCCTTTGATTCATTCTTGAACCTTCTGCGGAACTCCTCGTTGGCGAGGAACTCCTCCTTGAGTATTTTGATGGCGACAATGCGGTCATCTATGTTGTCGTATGCCTTGTACACGACAGCCATGCCGCCCACGCCGATTATTTCTCTGATTTCGTAACGGCCATCAAGCCTTTTTCCTACGTAAGTATCCATACACAAGCCCCCTATCTCGTAATTGCTACGGCTGTAATGTTGTCGTTGCCGCCGTTTTCGTTTGCCATGTCGACAAGTGTGTCGGCGACTTCTTCGAACGGTTTCTCGGACAGAACCCGCAGAATCTCATCCTCAGTGACCTCGTTCGTGAGGCCGTCCGTGCAAATGAGAAGGGTTTCATCTCCTTTAATGTCTTCGACGGTGAAATCCACCTTGACTATTTCCTCCACTCCGAGGGCACGGGTTATCAGGTTCTTCTGCGGGTGATCCATGGCCTGTTCCCTGGTTATCTCCCCGCTGTCCACGAGTTCCTGTACCACCGAGTGGTCTTTCGTTATCTGTCTGAGCTTGCCGTCGGCCGCCAGGTATGCCCTGCTGTCTCCGGCATGTGCGATGTAGATTGCTTTCTTCGTGATGAGCGCCGCGACAACCGTTGTGCCCATTCCCTTGAGTTCCTCGTTGGCGGCAGCCATGTCGAAGATTTCAAAGTTGGCGTTCGTGATTGAAGTCACAAGCAGGTTCTTGATGGACGAGGATGTCATGTTCTCCCTGTAGCTGCCTGTTATCCGTTCCGAAATGGTCTTTACGGCCGCGGAACTCGCTATGTTGCCGCCGCGGTAGCCGCCCATTCCGTCACACACAACCACCCAGGTGACCCCGTTCTGGAATTCACCGGCGGCGTATGAGTCCTGGTTGTTCGGACGCACCTTGCCGACATCTGTCTTTGCGGATATTCTCATGACTCCCCTCCTTTCGATTGTCTTCTGAGCTGTCCGCAGGAGGCGTCTATGTCACCGCCGAGGCTGCGCCTTATGGTGGTGGTTATGCCGCCTGCTTCGAGAATCTTTGAGAATTCTTTTATTCTCTCGTTGTTGCTTCGCTGATAGTCATTCTCACGGACTTCGTTTGCCGGAATCAGGTTCACGTGGCAGAGCATGCCTTTTAGCCTTTTCGCAAGTTCCCTTGCGCACTCGTCCGTATCGTTTATGTCTTTCATCATGGCGTACTCGAAAGAGATGCGTCTGCTTGTCTGCTTCGTGTAGACCCTGCAGGCCTCAAGAAGTTCCTCAGTGTTCCACTTCCTGTTGACGGGCATTATCCTGTCTCTTATCTCGTCATTCGGAGCGTGGAGGCTCACCGAGAGAGTGTACTGCGGATGCTTTTCAATGAGGTCGTATATTTTCGGGACTATGCCGCAGGTCGAGATGCTTATGTTTCTCGCGCCTATGTTCAGGCCGTCCCCGTTTGTTATGAGTTCAAGAAACCGCAGGACATTGTCATAGTTGTCGAGAGGCTCACCCATACCCATGAGGACTATATGGGAGACACGGAAGTCCTTGTCCTCTTTCCTGTTGTCACGGGTGATGGCGTA
>CAMYWC010000149.1:0-2828 GCA_947302545.1 uncultured Clostridia bacterium
ATTTTCATTGACATTCCCAAAGAAGTCTTTTGCGGGCTTCTCGAAAGCCTCGTAAACCGTAGGCATATAAGGTATCTCAACAAGGGTTGTGGGATTGATTCCCGCGAAGATATGATGCATGCAGGTGTTGCCGACTATAGTGACAAGACATACATTTTCTTTTGACAGACCATGTTTCTGAAGAAGAGCACCGATCATTCTGTCTGCCTGTTTATTTACACAGGAGGAAATCTCCTCAACTCCGTTCTTGAGCGAAAAGATGCAGCGCGAAACCACGTCTGCACCGTACCTGATCTGTTCGTTCAGTTCACCGAGAACATCAATCGTTTCTCCCGTACTGAGATCGAGAAGATAGGCCGCTATTGTAGTAGTGCCGATATCAAAAGCCACGCCCAGCGGTGATGCGACATCAAATCCGTCCAGGGCAGGAGAGAGGGTTACAGTCCCGGCAATACCGGAGGTCATCACCTCATCATGTTCATTGTTTTCAGGCAGAGTGACAATCATTCCGTCCGAAACCTTGGTTGAACACGCTTTGACTCTGCTTTTTACACCGTCAACCTCTATATCGACCATACATTTACCGCAGGTGCCGGTGCCTCCGCATGGGTACTCAAAACCGAGCGCGGCCTCGCGCTCAGCATCCATTATCGTCGCATCATCAAAAATGCACACTGTTTTACCCGAAGGTAAAAATCTGACAGTACAGCTCATCAATAACAGCCTCCGAAGCACATAATTACTTGAAATCCTGTCAATAACAGTTCACGCTACAAATTGTAGCATATATATTTTTAAATTGCTATAATTTGAACGTATATTTTGAAATTTTATTTACATATAATAAAGTCAAAGATAAAATTTAAGGAGGAATCGGCAATGGCAGATTTTGTAAAACTTAAAGAAGCAATGGGCGACCTCGAAGAGGATATCGTAGTCGAAATCATCGATGAAGTCGTAGCGACAGGCGAAGGAGCTCAGGCAGCTGTTGATGCCTGCTCTGAGGGTATGGCAATAGTAGGCGACCGTTTTGAAGCGGGCGAGTACTTTGTCTCTGACCTTATCTATGCCGGTGAGATTATGACAGACGCTGTCCAAAAGCTCTCTCCGCTCCTTGCGGGCGAAGCAGGTTCAGGCACATCAGCCAAACTCATCCTCGCAACAGTTAAGGACGACCTTCATGACATAGGCAAGAACATCGTCAAGGCTTTCTTCGAAGCATCCGGTTTCCAGGTTGTCGATCTCGGTATCGACGTACCGCCGGAGAAGATTGTTGAGACCGCAAAAGAGCAGGGCATCAAGATCATCTGCCTCTCAGGCGTTCTTACTCTCGCACTCGACACAATGAAGGCCACAATCGATGCTTTCACAGCTGCAGGTATGCGTGACGATGTCAAGATCCTCATCGGCGGCAACCCCGTATCTGCTGAGGCATGCGAAGCTATGAAGGCTGACGCATGGGCTCACTCTCCGTCTGATTCCATCAAGATTTGTAAGGAATGGGCAGGTTAACGAAATGATTATTATCGGCGAAAAAATCAACGGTGCAGTCCCCAAGACGCGCGCTGCCATTGAGGCACGCGACGCAGAGTACATCAAAGAACTCGTCCGTCTCCAGGAGGCGGCAGGTGCAGCATACATCGACGTATGCGCATCAACAGACCCGAGCGTTGAATATGAGACACTCTGCTGGCTCATAGACACGGTTCAGGAAGTCAACACTGTTCCTATCTGCATTGACTCTCCGGACCCGAACATGCTCGTAAAGGTTTTCCCTAAAATAAAAGCCCCCGGTCTCATAAACTCCGTATCTCTCGAAGGCAATAAATGCGACATACTTCTGCCGCTCCTTCGCGACAATCCGGAGTGGAAGATTGTAGCTCTCGCATCATCCGACAACGGTGTTCCTTATACCGCGGACGAGAAGGTTGCAAACTGCTTTACTCTCCTTGAAAAATGTGCCGAATACGGCATCACGGAAGACAGAGTATTCAACGATCTTTTAATCTTTGACGCCTCAACACGTCAGGACACACTCACGGCATTCGCCGAGGCTACACGCCGCGTAAAAGAGAAGTATCCCAACACAATAGTCACGGGAGCTCTCTCTAACGTCTCATTCACATTGCCTGTAAAGAAAGCCCTTAACCAGGCATTTCTGGTACTTGCAATGCAGGCCGGTCTCGACTCATTCATCGGCGATCCCACAAACCGTGACCTCAAGGCTACCATGATGGCTGCCGATGTCGTACTTGAAAATGACAGACACTGCCGCAAGTACACCACCGCTTTCAGAAAAGGCGAGATAGGTCCCGTAAAAGCATAATCAACACACATTCAGAGTAGGAAGATACGCGTTAAGTTGTGGAGGATGGGAAGTTGCCTCCAACCGAAAGCATTTCTGCTGCGGTGTATCTTTCGCATCCACTGGAGGTTATCCCATGGAAAAAAAGAATAAGAAATTCATGACTTATCAGCTTACCGTAGATGCAATGCTGGCCGCCATGGTCGCTGTTCTCGGTTATTTGTCAATTGATATGCAGGTTATCAAAGTAACCTTTGAATCCTTGCCCATCTTTGTAGGAGCCTTTCTTTTAGGCCCGCTTGACGGTCTGCTGATCGGAGGTGTAGGCACCCTTATTTATCAGCTGCTTCGCTACGGCTTTGCATATACAACAGTGCTTTGGATGCTTCCGTATATGATAGCAGGTCTTATCTGTGGTATTGTAGCGAAGAAGTATCAGTTTAAAATGACTAAGGTACAGCTTCTCGTTACGACACTTATCGCAGAGATTCTAATAACCGTCATGAACACTGGCGTAATTTAT
>CAMYWC010000150.1:0-2813 GCA_947302545.1 uncultured Clostridia bacterium
CTCAAAGTCAATCTGTGCGGAAGCGAGCAGCTTCTCATACTCCGTGACGAGCTGGTTCTCCTCCTGCAGGTCCCCTACTATCTCGGGTTTGAAGGTCTTGAGCTCCATCTCAGCATTTATGAAGAGCAGTTTGCCGTACTTCTCCTCAAACTGAGGACGGAATTTGCTTCCCACAAGAGCCAGTGTGAGGGGATGAAAAGCTTCCTCAAAAACAGGGCTGTTCTCATCGAACCAGTCCTGCTCTGCCTCGTAGTACTCATCCTTCGTGTTGATTGTGTGGCGGATGTAGCAGAGTGTTCCCATGGTGTCGAGCGAGTCACTGTACTTGTCGACAGCCGCGAAAATCGCATCCGCCTCCTCAAATGTCTGTGCGTTGTTGAAGTCCTCGAGGAACTTTGCAAGATTCATCTTGGCCTTCTCAATATCCGGTCTCTTATAGACCATTTCGCTGAGTTTCATATATAAAATCCTTTCAAATTAATTTTCAGTGTTGTAGAGCGGCGCGATGTATTTCTTGTTGCCGCCGACAAATACCAGAGCAGCCAGAAGGCCTAAAATCATAAATCCTGTTACGACATATCTCACATCCGGCACAAGTTCGGACAGCGCGCCCGAAATTGTCGTGCCGAGGAAGAAACCGCCGGTAAGGAGTATCCCGAAGGCGCCGTTGAAACGTCCCTTGCGCTCATCCGGGACATAGGACTGCGTCGCGGAGACTCTTATGGTGTAGCTTGTGACACCCATAATACCCTCAACAAGGCACATCGCCATCATGACCGGAATGGGCATGTAGAGATAAATCGCCGCGAGAATATTCAGGCAGATATAAACCGTAAACGCGATATTATACCTGTGCTTTGCCGGTATTTTGAACTTATAGTGCAGCATGCCGCCCAGGACACGCGCGACTACGCCCGAACCGTACACCAGCGAAAACAGGTACTCACCGTTTTCAAAACTGCTCTTGAAGAACGGCAGACCCATCGTCTCCTCCGCGCCTCCCGCAAGGGATGAGAAGAAGAAATAAATCGCCACGAAGAGCAGGCCTTTCTCGGTCTTTAAGTACGCAAAACCGTCCCTGATGTCGCGGAGCATGAGCTTTACGCCCTTAAGTTCCTCCCCGCTCTCGAGCAGGTCGGCCTTCTGCTTCTCAACATATTCCTCCTTATGGGTTATGCGGGTCTCCATCACCGCGGCAATGAAGAAGGTAAAAGCGTCAACCGCGAGCAGCGGAGCAATACCTATCTGCTTGTAGAAGAAGGTCGCGACGGGCACCATGAAGAAGGACAGTGTCTCGAAGACTGAAGCTATGGAGTAAGCCTTCTGATAGTTGCCCTCGGTAATAAGCAGCGGATAAAAGCTCTCATATGCGACAAAATAGACGCTCTCTATGGTTCCGAGGAACACGCAAGTCACAGCCAGTATCGGGAAGCTGAACCAGCCACTGCCCAGCAGGATTGCGAACAGCAGATAAAGTCCGGCAGACAGAAAGTCAAGTGAATAAATTGTCTTCAGTCTCGAGAACCTGTCGAGTATGGCGCCGGAGAATATCGGCATTATCAGCTGAGGAAGCATGAAACACGCGATGTAGATGGCATATGCAAAGGTGCTTCCGGTATATTCAAGGACAAGAAGGCTCATCGCAAAGCCGGACATGGAGTTGCCGAGCATCGAGACAAGCGAGCCTATTGTTATTATTGTAAAATCCTTTGTCCAGAGCTTATTGCCCTGAACGGCAGGGGTTTCCATTGTTTTTCACCTCGGTTTAACAGTTTATCACATTTCCTTCTTTATTTAAAGTTACATCTGTGTTAAAATAATCCAGTAAATTCCTTTGAGGAGGAACTCCAATGGATGAAATAATGGCTAAAATCAAAAAGGCCGGCAAGATAGCAGTCATCGCTCTCATCATCGTTGCCATCCTGGCTGTCGGTGTCCTTGCATTGCTTATCTATGCCTTCTTCGGCGTACTCATGCCGTACTACAATGTGCCTAACGAGAATAAATACGTCGCGGAATACGACCCCGCCACGGCAGTGGTGAGCCAGGCCACGTATGACGCGCTCACAAACTCAAAGAAAGCCAAGAAGCTCGAGCTCGGCGTCAACGAAGCCGGCCAGGTTGTTTTCAAACACCCCTACAAGGCCTTCGGCCGCGCGAAGAAAGAGTACAAGCAGGTCTGGAAATATGGTGACAAGGAACTCAAGATGAAGCACCTCTCCAGAACCTTCTACATTGACTACACAAACGACGACGTCATCGCAAAGATAATCGAGGCCAACCCCGACCTCTCGGGTGACGCGAAAATCTACGACGAGATTCTCGAGATTTACTCGCACAGCTACAACAAACACAGATAAGAAAAAGCCCCGGGCAGAAAGCCCGGGGCTTTGTTTTATACATCCAGCGAGGTCAGGGTCTCCGGTGTCTCGCGTTTTACGGCGACATAGGTGTCGCCGTCATTTATCATTACAACCGGCGGCTTGCACAGACGGTTGTAGTTTGATGCCATCGAGTAGTGGTAGGCGATGAGGTCGCCGCTCTCACAGCAGCGGCCTGCGACCGTACATTCCATATCAGCCGCGGCGTTCATATTATCAGCGGCGACAACGGTGTAGGGCGCGCCGTAGAGCGCGTGGCGGATATTGTCCGCCATGCTGCCGTCAACTGACACATAGTTCTTGTAACCGGGGATTCTCTTGACCGTGCCGACGGTGTAGAGAGTCATGCCGGCGTCAGCAACTATGCTGCGGCCGGGCTCAAAGCAGACCGTCGGCAGGTTTATGCCGAGGCGACCTGCGGTCTCCTTCATA
>CAMYWC010000151.1:0-2802 GCA_947302545.1 uncultured Clostridia bacterium
GGAAGGTTGGGCGGAGCAATTCTCTGAGAAAATGTATAGTCAGCGGTTTCGGTCCAGGCTTTAACTATAATGTCCGGCTGCTGACCGAACAGAGTAAGTATCAAAAGAATGACTCCGAGAAGCGGTATAACAGCCACAAATGCAAACACCGGCCACAAAGCCGCTTTGGACAGCCATTTGTTAAGCGTATAGAGAAACTTGTTTTTGCCATACAAAGCTTCCACTCGTTAATCGCGCTGCGGATGACCGAAAGAATCATGATGATGATATTGAGTGGCAGAATCATCAAGGGAAGACCGTCGGGAACATCCTTAATCTGTATGCACCATACCACGCAGGTTGCCATCATGGCGTACATCGGCGCCATACACAAAACTGTGACGAGCGGTGGAATTGTGCTTGCCTGAAATCTGTCCAGTACTATGAAGCCTATAAGCGCAAGAATGCAGATAGTCAGGTAGAAAACTTTTCCTTCGCTCCAGATCGGCTGATGAAAGCCTGAGTACAGAGCCTTATCCCAGGGTTCATTCTGCATGTCCGTAATAACTACAGCGTAGAGTTGCGATAACACCAAACCGCATATCAGCGTAAGTGCCCACACAATTCGTCTAAACAAATTACGAACTTTCAATGTAAACAGATGATAGACATTAACTGCAGTCAGCACCGCCGGAACACCGAAAGCGATGATAATGATAAAAAAGCCCGCTACAGTTGGATGGATTTTACCAAACATAGTCGTTTAACCTCTCAAATAACACAAATCATAATCCAACAATTGATTTCGCCCTAAGTGTATCCGCAGAATCGGCCTATATCAAGGGCTCGGGCACCTTATTAAGAAAACCTGCAAACAATCATAAACTTTCATTCGCAATCTTAAGGAAAAAGAAAAAGTCTCGCCGGGAATATCCTCTCGACGAGACTTTCTGTGTAGGAAAACTATAAGGTAACAGAAACTGTTCCTGTTTCTTTTGAAAGTTTGAAACTGCTCGATTTGCCGACCGAAGAAACCTAGTAATCTCCGCGGAAACCGGTGAATTTCACGCAGCCTGCCTTTTTTTCTGTAATAATCCCTTTTTCTTTTTATTATATTGCGCTTATTTGAGTTGTGCTCTGTTATATTCAGATAATTCGTGGTATAATCATGATACTGGTTTGGAAGGTGACAAAATTGGAAACTATGTATTATGAGGTAGTCTCAATTGACGGAGATTACGCTAATTTAAAGAGAACCGACGAGGAAACCGACGACTTAAAGCTTGTTGCGAGAGCACTGCTTCCCTATAACATCCGGGAAGGTTCAAAGCTTAAGTACGAGATGATGACTTACAGTCTCATCGACTAGGGGACGAGCTATGTTTCTGAAGGTTTATATAGCCGACATCACGCCTCTCTACGATGAGAAGACTTACGAATACTATTACAAAAAGTCTATCCCGTGGCGGCAAAAGAAAGCGGACAGCATCAAGCTTCAAAAGCCCAAGTGCCAATCAATCGGCGCAGGCATTCTTCTTAAGAAAGCCCTCGAGGATGTGGGCGTACCTAAGAACCTTTGGTCTTTTACGGAAGCAGAGTTTGGCAAGGCGATGCTTACCGATGCCCGCGAGCTTACGATAGATTTCAGGCTCTCCCACTCCGGCGACAAGGTTATGTGTGCCATTAGCGACTGTGAGGTAGGCTGCGATGTTGAAATGATTAAGGACAATACCAAGGTAGCCAATCGTTTCTTTACCGGGCACGAGGCAGAACTTGCGCGTGATAACGCCGAAGTTTTCACCCGCATCTGGACGCTCAAAGAAAGCTTTATCAAAGCAACCGGAGAGGGTTTAAAGCGCCCGCTTAACAGTTTTGAAATCTGTTTTGAAGGTGATTACGAGCGGACAGGTATATTGAGAGTAACGGGTGTAAAGGGCGACGGAATTGAGCCCGATACGTTTTCTTTGTACGAATGGGACTGCGATGCCGGATACAGATATTCGGTGTGTGTGAAGGCTACAGAGCTTACCCCTGAGATGGAACTTGTAAAACTTATCAATCGGCAGGGTTAAGATAAAGAATGTAACATATGTTACAGAATTTTTATGGGGAATTAAGTACACTAAAGTCAGCTAAGAAAAAGGAGGACGTTACAATGAGTTTGAAGTTTTACCGTTGTTCCCACTGTGGACAGATTATCGTGAAGGTTAAGGAAACCGCAGTTCCCGTAGTATGCTGTGGCGAGGCAATGACAGAGTTGATTCCCGGTACTACCGATGCCGCTGTTGAGAAGCATGTTCCCGCAGTTACGGTTGAAGGAAATACCGTTAAGGTTACAGTCGGTGAAGTTGAGCACCCTATGATGGACGCTCACTACATTGAGTTTGTGGCAATCGAGACGAGTAAGGGCTACCAGATTAAGTTCTTAAAGCCCGGCGAAGCGCCCAAGGCTGAATTCGTGCTGGCAGCAGGCGAAGAACTCGTAGCTACTTACGAATACTGCAACTTACACGGACTTTGGAAGAAATAAAATAAAGACAGGAGAATTAATTATGGCAAATAAATACGCAGGTACACAGACAGAGAAGAATTTACAGGCAGCTTTCGCAGGTGAGAGCCAGGCCCGCAACAAATATACTTACTTCGCATCGAAGGCCAAGAAAGAAGGCATCGAGCAGATTGCGGCACTTTTCTTAAAGACCGCCGACAATGAAAAAGAACACGCAAAGCTTTGGTTTAAGGAATTAGGCGGAATCGGAGACACACTTGAAAACCTTGCGGCAGCAGCCGACGGTGAAAATTATGAGTGGACCGATATGTACG
>CAMYWC010000152.1:0-2782 GCA_947302545.1 uncultured Clostridia bacterium
CAGTAGTCTTCTTGGTTGTGGTTTTCTTTGTTGTCTCTTTCTTTTCGGTTGTCTTTTTGGTTGTAGTCTTCTTTGCTGTTTCTTTTTTAGCCGGTTCTTTTTTCTCGGTGGTCTTCTTGGCAGTCGACTTCTTTTCAGCCGGTTTGGTTTCTTTTTTGGCTGTCTCTTTCTTTACCGGTTCTTTCTTTTCGGTTGTCTTTTTAGTGGTTTCTTTTTTGGTTGTTGTCTTCTTCTCAGCCGGCTTTGTTTCCTTCTTTTCGGTTGTCTTCTTGGTTGTGGACTTTTTCTTGGTGCCGGAGGAGGACTTAGTGGTAGATTTCTTCGTAGTTGCGGGCTTTTCGGCAGATTTGGTCTCTTTTTCAACCGGTTTTGTCTCTTCTGTAAAGGCTTTTCCTTTACAGGCTCGCTTTTCTTTGCCATTTTGTCCCCTCCTTTCCTTTAAAAACAACGTAGTTACTTGTGATATTTGCCGTTTGAATTGATCTGATATGCTCTGTAAATCTGCTCTTCCAGCATGATTCTGGCCAGATGATGCGGGAAGGTCATTTCGGACATTGAGAGGCGTATGTCGGCCCTGTTTTTTACATCGTCCGAGAGGCCGAGCGAGCCTCCGATTATGAAGGTGAGATTGCTCTTTCCCTCCGTCGCCTTTCTGCTGATCTCCTCGGCGAGTTTTTCCGAGGACATCTGTTTTCCCTCAATGCACATGGCAGAGACGAAGGCATCTTTTTCGATTTTGTTTAAGATTGCCTTGCCCTCTTCTTCGGGGCCCTTCATGCTTTCATCGAGTTCAATTATATTTAGTTTGCAAAATGCCGTCAACCTCTTGGCGTACTCCTTCTGGGCATCTTTCAGATATTGCTCCTTGAGCTTGCCGACACAGATGATGTTGATTGTCTGCATTTCACACCTCCAAAATTGTCGGCTCTTCCCTCTTCGCGACTTCAAGGGTGAAGTCGGTGCCGAGGGTGGCGCCCTCGAGCATGAGTCTCGAGAGGGTTGTGTTGTACGCAAGTTCCGGGAAATTGTTCTCGAGACTCGGTACCGGTTTTTAAAAGCTCAGCCGAGGCCTCGGCCGAGGCATCATTGCTCAGATGGCCGAAATCCCCGAGGATACGGCGCTTGAGCGGATACGGGTAGGGGCCGTTAGACAGCATACCTACGTCATGATTGGACTCGAGCAGTATTGCTTTCGAGCCTTTGACTCCGTCCATTGTCTCTTCTGTTACTATGCCCGTGTCCGTGACGACCGAGACCTTGTCGAGGTTCGGAAGCAGGACGCTGTAGCAGTGTGAATCGATTACATCGTGCGAGGTCCTGTGTGACTCAATATGAAAACTGCCTATGTCGGCATAGTCCGAGATGGCGAAGACCGGGAAATCACCGTTTAAGTGACCGGCCTCATCAAGGATCTGAAGAGTGGGTTCGCTCGAGTACACGGGTATCTTGTACTTGTTGCAGAACACACGCATTCCCTGGCAGTGGTCGCCGTGCTCGTGTGTAATGAAAAGAGCTTTGACCGCAGTAGGTTCAATACCTATTGCAGCCAAAGCATTTACTATCGTTTTGCAGTTTTTGCCGGCATCTATGAGGATGCCTTCATACTCCGTACCTATGTACGTCGCGTTTCCGGAACTGCCGGAAAAGAGAGAGCAGAATTTATACATCTTAGCCTGCCGTACGAACCTCGTGTGAGGGCTCGTCCTCAAAGCTTACTCTTTCGATGTCTGCGCCGATTCCCTTGAACTTCTCAACTACGGATTCGTAGCCGCGGTCGATGTAGACAACGTTCTCAATCTCAGTCGTGCCCTTTGCAACAAGGCCCGCGATTATCATGGCGGCACCTGCGCGAAGGTCATCAGCCTTGACCGGGGAACCATTCAGGTGATCAACACCGGTGATTACGGCAACCTTGCCGTTTACTTCAATCTCAGCACCCATGCGCATGAGCTGATCGACATACTTGAAACGGTTGTCCCATACGCCCTCGGAAATGATGCTCGTGCCTGTGGCACAGCAGAGAGCGACTGCGAACTGCGGCTGCATGTCCGTCGGGAAACCGGGGTGCGGCATCGTCTTGATGTTGCACTTTGTGAGATGACCGTCTGAGACGACACGGATGGAGTCATCATACTCGATGACTTCGGCGCCTGCCTCGATAAGTTTTGCCGAGATGGACTCAAGGTGCTTGGGAACTACATTCTTAACAAGCACGTCTCCGCCTGCTGCGGCAACAGCGGTCATATATGTTCCGGCCTCAATCTGGTCGGGGATAATCGAATAATCACAACCATGGAGGAAGGATACGCCACGGATCTTGATGACGTCGGTACCTGCTCCGCGGATGTCTGCGCCCATTGAGTTTAAAAAGTTCGCAAGGTCAACTATGTGCGGCTCTTTCGCGGCGTTTTCAATGACCGTGAGACCGCGTGCCTTGACGGCTGCGAGCATGATGTTGATGGTGGCGCCGACGGAGACGACGTCCATGTAGATGGAGTTGCCCGTGAGCTGGTCTGCCGATGTATTTACAATGGCATTCTCTTCCATGGTTACGGTTGCACCGAGGGCCTCAAAGCCTTTAAGGTGCTGGTCTATCGGACGGACACCGCCGAAGTTACAGCCGCCCGGCATGGCAACTCTTGCAGAGTTGCAACGACCGAGAAGCGCACCTATGAAGTAATAGGATGCACGGAGATGACGTGTAAGTTCGTAGGGAACCGTGAAAGACTGTACCGTACGTGTATCTATCTCATAGGTGCACTCGTTAACAAGTTTAACTTTT
>CAMYWC010000153.1:0-2782 GCA_947302545.1 uncultured Clostridia bacterium
CATATAACTTCTCTATTTCTACGAGCAACTCGATGATTACGAGAAACGGTAACCACAGGATGAAGATGGCCTCAACCTTCCTGCCCTTCGTCATGACCGGCAACTTTGTCGGCAGACACAGGTTTGACAAGTCAATCGGCGCGAAGGTCGGCGAGGAGTGGCTGGAGTCTGACGGCTGCTCGAACACGGTCTCAGCTCTTCACCCGAGCGACGAGCCCTATGTTTATTACTATGACACCAAGGGCGATGTAAAGCGCGGCATCTGGAATGTCATGCCCGTCGACCAGGGCGACCACATGGATGTTGTGGGCGGTTCCGTACGCGGTTTCCTGAATCCTTATTTCCTGAAGAATTATTACACGAGTTACTTTAAAATTCTTGACAGTCTCAAGTAAGCAAAAAAAATAAGGCGGGCATCTGCCCGCCTTTTTCTTTTATTTATAGCGTTTTAAAAGTTCCTTTATTTCTGTGACAATCCGCGTGCCGCTTAAGATGAAGATGTAGATTTCAAGTCGGGCTATAAGCATGCCCACCATGATTATCCACATTGAGGCATTGCTCATGTCGCGGCCTACTATACCCGAGGACATGCCTACGGTGCCGAGGGCCGAGAAGAACTCGATGAAGCTGTCCTTGAAGTCGTAGCCGCACAGTGAGAGGGCAAAGGTGCCCACGAAGCCTATTGCGAGGTACATGAGTATATAGGTGTTGTTTGCGCTCTGTTCCTCTCTGGTGAAGTTTTCCTTCTTGCCGAAGTGGTAGAAGAAACGGCCTCTGTGTATTCTGTTTGATTCAGCGGCGCTGCGGGTTTCGTAGTAGATGCTGCGAAGGCCCAGGGAAACCCTGTACGCCTTCATACCGCCGGCGGTTGAACCGGTGTTGCCGCCTATGAACATGAGTATTATGAGCGGCATCAGCGCGAAGGTCGATCTCGGGAAAAAGTCATCCACCGTTGAGAGACCGGTGGTCGTGATTACCGCGACGACCTGGAATACCGCATTGTCTATGGCGCTGGGAAGGTGCTCACAGATTCCGTTCGCGAAGAGCTGGCCGATGACTATCGGTGTGGTCACGGCTATGAAGAAGAGTGTGACCAGGGTTTCGCTGTTTTTGAAGACACTCTTGAACTTGCCTCTGAAGAGGAGCATCGTGGCCATGAAATTAGTTGCACCGAGCATCATCAGTACGACCGTGGTTATGTCGACCGGGACATTGTGCCAGAAACCTATGCTTTGTGCCTTTGTAGAGAAGCCGCCCGTTGAGACAGCGGAAATTGCGTGGTTGATTGAGTCGAACAGGGGCATGCCGAATATGGTATAGAGAATAGTGCCGCCTGTTATGAGTCCGAGGTAAATTACGATAATGGTTCTTGCCGAGTAGGATACGCTCGGCTCGATTTTATCGAGGTGGCCTTCGGCTTTGAAGAGCTGCATTCCGAAGGTGTTTGAAACCACGAGACTGAGTATGAGTATGAGACCTACGCCGCCGAGCAGGTGAAGGAGTGAGCGGTAGAGGAGGACCATATGTGACACCGTGTTGAAATCGGTTACGGTGAAGCCGGTCGTCGTAAAGCCGCTTGTCGACTCGAAGAGCGCCTGCGTGAAGGTGTAGTCCTTGGTTAAATAGAAGGGTATTGATCCTATGAAGATAGAGATAATCCAGATAAGGAGCGTGACGACCGGCGCGCTGTTTCTTTTCAGCTCGGCGACCTTGTAATCCTGTGTGAAGAGCCTTATGAGATATCCGATGAAGAGATAGGCTACGCCGGGAATGGCGAAGTATTGCATCAGACCTTTCTCTTCAGGGTAGAAAATGAAGAGGAGGGACGGTATGACCGTGACTATGCCTACCATGAATATCGGGTATGAAAGACACCTTAAAATACCCATGTAATAGGATTTGTTCAGATCTTTTTTCTCCATAAAACTTTTAATAACCTTCTTTTCGGGTGATTTTGTGTTTGCAAATATCAGCCAATCCCTTTATAATGTCATTACTGTTTAAGGAATAGGTGATGTAAATGGCTGCAAAAAAAGGAAAAGTCAGAGTAGATGACAAAATCTTGAAGCTCACCGAACTTGGTGTGCTGCTTGCGATTATCATTATCATGGCTTTTGTACCCATGATAGGATACATTAAACTCGGTGTGGTGGAGATAACTCTCATCACGGTGCCCGTAATTATCGGTGCCATGGTGCTGGGACCCGCCTCGGGAGCGCTGCTCGGTTTTGCGTTCGGTCTTACGAGCTTCCTGCAGTGCGTCTTCGGACTTTCCGCTTTCGGCGTCGCCCTGCTTGAAATAAATCCGCTTTTCGCATTTCTTGTCTGCGTACCCACGAGAACCCTCATGGGCTGGCTTACGGGCCTTTTCTTCAAGGCGATAAAGCAGGAGAACATTGTCGGCTATTCGCTTACCGGACTTGTGGGTTCGGTACTCAATACGCTGTTCTTTATGACAACTCTCATCGCCCTCTACTGGAACACTGAGTTCATGCAGGGCCTTGTGAGCTCGCTTGGTGCAACGGGAGTATTCTCGTTTGTCGTTGCGCTCGTAGGCATAAACGGTCTCGTTGAGGCTGTCTGCTGCACAGTACTCTCAGCGGTTATCTGTAAGGCGCTTAACACCTGGTTTAAGAGTTAGGACCTTTATTGAGCAGTTTTCTGTACTGCTTCCACTCAGGCATAAATTCATTTAAAATAGCTTTGAATTCACTACCATGATTTGGCACGACGGTGTGGGCGAGCTCATGCAGAATGACATATTCAAGACATTCTACAGGGT
>CAMYWC010000154.1:0-2777 GCA_947302545.1 uncultured Clostridia bacterium
CGGTATCATCCACAGGAGCGTGCTCTTTGCTCTCGGCACATTTGCCGCGTTCTGCAGTGTCGGTATTCCGGCCTTCCTGCTGCTCGCGTCGAACATAGGCCTCTTCTGGAAGAACAGGCAGTTCAATTCGAGCGGAGCCGCGATTGTCGGACACCGCGCCGTTGAGGACAGCACGGACGCGAACGCATACGTGCTCGACGCGACCGATATCTTCAAGAGCGGCTCGAGCAGCATCATCGGAATCAAGACCTTCCACGGCATGAGAATCGACGATGCCATCCTCTACGCCGCGGCGCTCGTAATCGAGTCCGACGGACCGCTCTCATACATATTTGACAGCGTAATCCTCGGCAAGAAGGATCTTCTGCCTCCTGTAGAGTCCCTGGCATATGAAGAGCGCCTCGGCCTCTCGGCCTGGGTTCATACGAACCGCGTGCTCTTCGGCACGAGGGAACTCCTCATAAATCACAATGTCGAGGCACCCGACAGGCAGTTTGAGAACCAGTACGTCCATGACGGACGAAATGTCGCCTACCTCGCGATAGCGGGCAAGATTGCGGCGATGTTCGTCATCAAGTACCAGCCCGATGCACATGTGGGCAAGTATCTCCGCTATCTTGATCGGGCAGGCGTATCAATTCTTATCCGCTCCTGCGACTGCAACATAACGGAAGAGATGATCTGCAGACACTTCAAGCTTCCCGCATCCGCGGTCAAGATTTTAAGCCCCGTCTCGGGCGATATCTTCCAGCAGTATCGGAATGAGGATATAGAGACGGCGCCCGCCGGTCTTATTCACAACGGTACTCTTGAGTCCTCGATAACGGCCTTCTACGAAGCCCGCGAACTCTCGGACGGCACCTATGTGAACAAGACGGTCGCCACTATCTACACGGGCATGGCCCTCCTCTTCGGCTTTTTGCTCTGCCTCATCGGAGGCCCCGAGAGCATGGGCATAAACTGCGGCCAGATTATTGCCTTCCAGGCCCTCTGGACCGTAATAGCCTCAGCCATTCCGATCATAAAACGACGGATAGACAGATAAATAAAAAGGACCGACTGAAAAGTCGGTCCTTTAGTTTTTCTCTTAGTCTGCTGAGTAGGGGAGAAGGGCAACGTGACGGGCACGCTTGATAGCTGTTGTGAGCTGTCTCTGATGATAAGCGCATGTGCCTGTAACTCTTCTCGGAAGGATCTTGGCGCGGTCGCTTGTGTACTTGCGAAGGCGTGCTGTGTCCTTGTAGTCTATGTTGTCAATCTTTTCAACACAGAATGAGCAAACCTTTTTACGTGACTTTCTGCCGCCACGTGCGTTCTTATCGTAAGCCATTGTGGTATTCTCCTTTTCTTAGAATGGTAATTCGTCTTCCATGTCGGCTGCAGAGAAATCTGAAGCGGCTGCAGTGGAGAATGAAGGAGCGGGTGATTCAGCGGGAGCTGAAGGAGCTGCCGCAGCGGCACCCGTGCCGCTCTCATTCTTTGAGCCGCAGAATGAAACATTGTCCGCGACGATTTCTACCGCCGTTCTCTTCGCGCCAGTCTTATCCTCGTAGTTTCTGGTCTGGATTGAGCCCTGAACGGCAATCATTGAACCCTTGTGGAAATAACGGGTAACGAATTCCGCTGTCTGTCTCCAGGCTACTACATTGATAAAGTCTGTCTGGCGCTCTTCGCCGGCTCTGACGTATGAACGGTCAACCGCAACGGAGAAACTTGTAACAGAGACACCCGTTGTTGTTGTACGAAGTTCGGGATCCGCAGTAAGGCGGCCCATGATAACTGCACAGTTAAGCATTTACGTTACCTCCCGATTACTTGGAAATGTTGAGGAAACGGAGAACGCCGTCGGTGATACCGAGGATACGCTCAAACTCAGCCGGGAACTCCGGCTCAGCCGTGTACTCAACTACGTAGTAGTAACCGTCGGTCTCATAGTTGATGGGATAAGCGAGCTTGCGTGAGCCCCACTCATCAACATTACCGAGGGTACCGTGCTTTTCGATAAGTGCTTTGAACTTCTCGAAATTGGCCTGTGCTTCCTCTTCTCCGTTCTTTACAGAGAATACGAGCATAGCTTCGTAGTTTTTAGCTGCCATTTTCTTTACCTCCTTCTGGTCTTTTGGCCCTGCAATTGGCTGCTGCAGAGCAAGGAACGCGTGATTTTTCACGCGCGTTTTAAAAGTATATACAAAAACTCAGTCAGTGTCAATCCTTTATTTGCTCAGATTTTTAAGTGACTCGGCTTTGAGATACGCGTTGATAAAGCCGTCTATGTCACCGTCCATGACTGCGTTTATGTTACCCATTTCATAGCCCGTTCTCGTGTCTTTGGCGAGGGTGTAGGGCATGAATACGTAGTTTCTTATCTGGTTGCCCCAGGCGATCTCGGTCTTTACGCCCTTTATGTCCTCGATTTTTTCGAGGTGCTGCTGCTCCTTAATTTCAATGAGCTTGGACTTGAGCATGCGCATACAGACCTCGCGGTTCTGATGCTGTGAACGCTCAACCTGGCAGCAGACGACAATGCCTGTCGGCTTGTGGATGAGACGTACGGCAGAGGAGGTCTTGTTGACCTTCTGCCCGCCGGCGCCGGAGGCCCTGTAGACTTCCATTTCGATGTCCTCGGGACGGAGCTCGACCTCGGTGTCGTCGTTGATTTCGGGCATTACCTCGACTGCGGCGAAGGATGTATGGCGACGTCCCGCGGCGTCGAAAGGTGAGACGCGGACGAGGCGGTGAACGCCAAGCTGATCGGCGACGAGATCGCCGCGGCCAAG
>CAMYWC010000155.1:0-2776 GCA_947302545.1 uncultured Clostridia bacterium
ATTGAACTTCCGGCCTCCCCTGAGGAAGCGGCTTCTGTGGAGGTCATCTACGGCCCCAACATCAAACCTTTCCCGGAATCAAATCAGCTCACTTCCGAAATCGCAGCTCCCGCAATCCTCAAGGTCGGCGACAATATAACCACCGACCATATTATGCCCGCGGGTGCGAAGATTCTTCCCTATCGTTCAAATATCCCCTACCTCTCACAGTTCTGCTTTAAGCAGTGCGACGAGCACTTTGCCGAAAACTGCAAGGCTGCGGGCAAGGGATTCATAATAGGCGGTGCAAACTACGGCCAGGGCTCATCACGTGAGCACGCCGCCCTCGTTCCGCTCTACCTCGGCATTAAGGCCGTCATCACAAAGAGCTTCGCGCGCATCCATGCCGCCAACCTCATCAACGCCGGCATCATGCCCCTGACATTCAAAGACCCTGCTGACTACGACAAGATCTCCCAGGGCGACAGCCTCGTGCTGAAAGATGTCTTCGCTTCCCTTGACTCGGGCGAGTTCACCCTCGTTGATGAGACCACGGGCGCGGAGATTCCGCTTTGCGGCATATTCACAGAAAGACAAAAGGAAATCCTCAAGGCGGGCGACCTCCTTCAGTACACGAAAGGACAGAAATAATGGATTACATTGAATCAGCAGTTGAACATTTCCGAGGCCTCCTCACAGAGCAGCTTGAGCGCTGTGAGCGTATGGAAAAAGACACCGGCAAGACCGACTTCTCCTCCATGGATGAGATCAAAATCGGCATCTGCGGCGGTGACGGCATAGGCCCCATCATCACAAACGAGGCGATGCGCCTCCTCTCCTTCCTTCTTGAGGACGATGTAGCCTCCGGCAAAATCAAGTTCAAGGTCATTGACGGACTTACCATAGAAAACAGAGAGGCCTGCGGCAAGGCCATACCGGACGACGTGCTCGCAGAGCTCAAGGAGTGTCCGGTAATCCTCAAGGGCCCGACGACCACGCCCAAGGGCGGCACAATGGAGAGCGCGAACGTCGCAATGCGCCGTGAGCTTGACCTCTATGCCAATGTGCGCCCCGTACAGGTTCCGTCGGAGGGCATTGACTGGATTTTCTTCCGCGAAAACACTGAGGGCGAATACGTCCTCGGTTCAAAGGGAATAGAAATCCCCGATAAACTCGCCTTTGACTTCAAGGTCACGACAAACCCGGGCACAAAGCGCATTGTACGCGCAGCCTGTGAGTATGCCAGGGCAAACGGCAAGACAAACCTCGCCATAGTCACAAAGGCGAACATCATGAAAAAGACAGACGGCAAATTCTCCCTTCTCGCCCACGAGATCGCTGACGAGTATCCGGAACTTACAGCCGAGGACTGGTACATAGACATCATGACGGCCAACCTCGTAAATGAGGCCCGCCGCAGTGAGTTCCAGGTCTTTGTTCTGCCCAACCTCTACGGTGACATCATCACCGACGAGGCCGCGCAGATCCAGGGCGGCGTCGGCACGGCCGGCTCCGCAAACATAGGCGACCGCTACGCCATGTTTGAGGCCATTCACGGCTCCGCGCCCCGCATGATTGAGCGCGGCGACGGCGACTACGCCAACCCGGCCTCAATGTTCAAGGCGGCCGAGATGCTGCTTCGCCATATCGGCTATGCCGACAAGGCTGACTTACTCTCAAAGGCAATGAATATCTGTCTCGAGACAGAGAAAAAGATAACAATTACAGGCAGGAGCAACGGTGCAACCTGCAAAGAATTCGGCGACTACGTAATGGATACGGTCAAGTCGCTTGAGAGATAGGAGATTTTCAGCATGAGTTCCAAGTATATTTCCATTTCAGTCATAAAAAGACTCCCCCGTTACTATCGTTTCCTCGGCATCCTCAAGAATGCCGGCATGGTACGTATTTCAAGCCGCGAGCTCGCTGACAGAATGGGTCTGTCCGCATCTCAGATACGTCAGGACTTAAACTGCTTCGGTGGTTTCGGCCAGCAGGGCTACGGTTACAATATTGAAAGTCTTCAGAATGAGATTGGCAAGATTTTAGGCGTCGGTTCCAACCTCAAGACCATTCTTATCGGTGCCGGCAACCTCGGCCGCGCCCTCGCTTTACAGATTGAGTTTGAACAGCGCGGCTTCAACCTCATCGGCATCTTCGACAAGAATGAGGCTCTTTCAGGTCAGGTCCTCCGCGGCCTGCCGATCCGTCCCGCCTCAGACATAGAGGACTTCTGCAAGGAGAACGGTGTTGAAGTCGCCATCCTCTGCATCCCCTACGCCGAAGCGGCAGCCAATGTACCCATGTACATCGACTGCGGAATCAAGGGATTCTGGAATTTCTCCCACTACAACATCAATGAAAAATATCCGAGAGCAGTCGTTGAGAACATGCACTTCAACGACAGCCTTATGGCACTCTGTTATCAGGTGATTAACGCAGAATGAAACAATTAATGAGCCATACCCCGCTCGATATCATTCCGCATCCCGAAGGCTTTATAATAGCCATTCCGGACGGACGTGACGAGCGCGGCAAAATCAAGGTGGCATTCCGCTTCTTCAACTTCACCACACACAAGGTGCAGAAGGTAAAGAAGAACTTCTACGCACAGTACAAGTTCGGTCGCGGATATGTCGAAATAGTGCAGCAGGTTAAGGACTACCTCACATGCACGGTTTGTGAAGGACCTGAAGGGTTTATCAACGTGGTATACCCTACGGGTGAAATCGGCGTGTTTGATTACAACGGAACACTCATCTGGACGGGCGACCTCTACTATCACGACTGTCACGTC
>CAMYWC010000156.1:0-2776 GCA_947302545.1 uncultured Clostridia bacterium
CTCAGCCGTTGATGGCTGCGATCTCAAGCTTCGTATAGGGCTGTCTGTGGCCCATCTTACGTTTTTCGTTCTTCTTCGGCTTGTAAGTCATAACAAGGATCTTCTTAGCCTTGCCGTTCTTTAAAGCCTTTGCCTCAACAGCTGCGCCCTTGACATAAGGAGTGCCTACCTTGAGACCTTTTTCAGTACCGATGGCGAGAACCTTATCAAGAATAACCTTGGCATCTTCCTTTACGTCGAGCTTCTCAACGTAGAGAACGTCGCCTTCGGAAACCTTGTACTGTTTTCCGCCTGTTTCTACTACTGCGTACATTCTTTTCATTCCTTTGTTTCAGACTCGCTACGACAGGTGAAAATTGCTTTACTTACGGGCTTTTCCAAGCCCTACCCGGAATATGCGGCGAGATGTATTATAACACGCGTTAAAAAGGGAGTCAAGAAAAACTTGACTCCCGTAAGCTTAAAGTCTGCCCAGTGCTTTTTTCTTTCTTTTTGCAGCCTTCTTTGAGAACATCTGCTTTCTTACAACCTTCTTTACGCGGTTCGTGCGCTTTGTTCTCTTCTTTGAGCGCTTCTTCGCCTTGGCGACGGCCGCAGCCTTCTTCGCGGCCTTCTTTTCGGCCTTCTCGGCTGCAGCCTTCTCGGCCTCGGCCTTCTTTTTCGCTATGGCTGCCTGCTCCTTCTCGTAGGCCTTGCGCTCTTTTTTTGTCATCTCCGCGAGCATTTCACGAAGTTCCTGAGCTTTCTGTGCTTCAAGCTTCTTCTGCTTTCTCTTGCTCATCTGAAACTTCCTCCTCATCCGGTTTATCCGTGACGATTTCCGTCGGATTCTTCCTGTATTTCACAAATTTCACAACTAATAATACCAAACATACCACACAAAGTGCAATAGACAATACCTGTGAAACACGTATATTTGTTGCACCGATGTAGAGACTGTCTGTCCTGAGTCCTTCGACGATGGAGCGCTCAAAGCCGTACCATACGCCGTATGACAGGGCTATCTGTCCGCGGAACTTCCTGTGGTCCCTGAACATGAAGTAGAGAAGGACGAAGCCTATAATACACCAGAGTGACTCGTAGAGGAACGTCGGGTGAACGCCGGAATACGGTTCCACGGTCATGCCGTGCGCCACCATGAAGTCCTGATGCTCAATGAGGTATTCCGAGGTCTTGTCGCTCATCATACCCCAGGGGAGATTCGTGTTTGTGCCGAAGGCCTCCTGGTTTGTGAAGTTACCCCAGCGGCCGAGCCCCTGGCCGATCAGAAAACCGACGGCGGCAAGGTCCAGGACGTCGAGCGGGTGGAGTTTCTTTATCTTGCAGACCAAAACAGCCGCGAGACCTCCGCCTATGACGCCGCCGTAGATGGCGAGGCCGCCCTCCGATATCCGCAGGATATGAGAGGGATTGGCGAGATAATACGGCAGATTGAAAAGCACATAGTAGGCCCTCGCGCCTATAATACCGCCCAGGGTGCCCCAGATGATTGCGTCATAAAGAGCGTCTACATCTATCTTAGCCCGCCTTGCAAGTTTAGTGCAGAATATCAGGGCGAGAAGATAACCCGTGGCTATGAGCACGCCGTACCACTTTACCGTAAACTCCAGATTTCCGATGGTGAAATCCGCGAGCGTAGACGGTACAGAGAAACCGCGTTTTATCGCATTGAAATATACTATGGTGTAATCAGACATAAGTTACTCCTTCGGAAGAATGACCGACAGGGATGCGTTGTCAACGTCAACCCGGTCTTTAAGATAAGCATTGACCTCTTCAAGCGTGAGTGTTCTGTACACTTCAAGGTCATCATAAATGCTCGCATGTTCAAAACGGGAAACTACAAGCATGTTCGCAATTCCCTGGACATCGTTGAAGTCCATGACGGCCAGGCCGTAGTGGGCCTTGCGCGTGCGCTCGAAGTCCTCCTTCGGTATGCCGGTCTCCTTCACCTCTGCAAGCCTCTTCTTTATAGCCTCGGCAACATATTTCGGGTCCCTGCTGTCGCCCATGAAGAGCAGAAGCTTTGAACCCGGTCCGGCGAAGAACTCCGCTCCGAAATTCGGGGAGATGTAGCCGTCACGCAGAAGTTCGTTGTAGAACTCCGTCGTTGAACCGAGAATACAGTCAAGCACGACGGCAGTGATGATTTTCTCCCTCACTTCGGGCCTTGCGCCCGTGTCGCTGCCCTGGGCCAGTTTGAAGCCGAGGGCGAACTGAGGAATGGCTACACTCATCTTCTCCTCGACATATTTCTCTTTTACCTCATAGGGTTCATCAAAGCTGCGCTTTATGGGTTCACCCTTCGGCGCTTTGCCGGGCAGCACCCTGTCGACAACCTCAAGCACCTCTTCAACCGTCGTGTTGCCGACACAGGCAAGAGCCATGTTTGAGAGGCTGTAGAACTTGTTGTAGCAGTCATAGAGTGTGTCCGCCGTAATCTCGGCAATTGACTCAACCGTACCGGCGAGGTCTACGCGAACCGGATGGTTGCTGTAAGCCGCCTTCAGAAGATTGAAGAGAGAGCGCCACATGGGGTCGTCCTCGTACATCTTTATCTCCTGGCCGATTATACCCTGCTCCTTCTCCACGGTCTCCTGTGTGAAATAGGGATGGGTCACGAAATCGAGAAGTATTTCAAGGTTCTGTTTGAAGTTCGCACCGCAGCTGAAAAGGTAGCAGGTGCGGTCGAACGTCGTATAGGCATTGGCCGACGCGCCGGTCTCGGCAAAGCGCTTGAAAGCGTCAAGCTCATCGGACTCGAAGAGTTTGTGCT
>CAMYWC010000157.1:0-2754 GCA_947302545.1 uncultured Clostridia bacterium
ATCGAACACTCTTTCCCTACACGACGCTCTTCCGGTCTGTCTTTGTAGATGTCATATGAATAGACGTATTTCTTAACGAAGTAGTCACCGGCATTCTCCTTACCGGCTTTTTTCTCAAGTCGCGTGCTCCTTATCAGGATGCCCATCGAGAAGATGAGCACGACAATACAGATTATCACGATTCCTTTCCGGATGACCTCTGTCATACTGTCGGTATGTGTTGGGATAATCCAGGTCAGGATTTTCGAGAGAGTCCTGTTCTCGGTCACACGTCTTGCGCCGTCGCTTAAGTCGCGCTTTGTAGCGGGCTTCTTTGCGACATACGGCAGTTTTATCTCTGTCACCGGGGCGGCCTCGGGCTTCTTCCGAAGTTCCTCCGCCTTCTTCTGCTCCTCCGGTGTTGCGAGTTTCTTTGCCGGAGCCTTCTTCTTGGTCGTCCGCCTCTGGGCCTCTCTGCCCTTCGGCTTCTCCTCGGCCTTTACCTCAGGCTCCTCTTTGCTCTTCTCAACAATGGGCTCCAGGACAACCTCATCCTGTGTGGGCTCATCGTCTATCATCTCAAGAGCGGCCAGAACCTCTTTGCTCGTATTTGTAAGCTCCTCCTTCGGCTCCTCGGCCGGTTTCTCCGGGGGCTCTTTCTTTGCGGGAGCTTTTTTGGTCTGCTTTTTCTGAGTCGTCTTCTTCGCAGGCTCCCTCTTCGGAGGCTCCTTCTTTTCCTCTTTCTTCGGAGGTTCCTTCTTCGGAGGGGTTTCCTCTGCCTCACCTATGGGAAGTTCAATCACTTTCTCGTTTTTCAGTTTCTTACCGGACTTCCTCGGCATGGGTTTGCTGTCGTTGATAACCTCCGACGGCACCTCAATATTGTAGACGACAATATTATCGGCATCAGCCTTTGTCTCCACCTTCGGTGTCGTTTGCTTCTTATCAGCCACGGTTATCCCTCCTTTGTCTTTCTGTCATATATTGTTCGGCAAGGCAGAGCGCGTTGAGCGCTGCAAGCTGCCGGTTAAAGTCTCTTCTGTTTTCGGTTTTCGTATCAAGCGAGATGGTATAAGTCTCTTCCCCGTCGTACAAGGCGATGTAGATTTCGCCTTCCGGGTGGTCGCCGTCAGGACCCGGACCGGCCACGCCGGTAATTCCGACGGCGAGGTCTGAACCTGCGGCCCGTACCGCGCCCGCGGCCATCTGCGCCGCGGTCTCCTCGTTTACGGGGCCGCGCTCGCAAAGGAGCGCTTCGTCAACCCCGAGGAGCCTTCGCTTTTTGTCATTTGAGTAGGTCACGAAGGAGCACTCAAAGACATCCGATGCGCCCGCGACGTCCGTCAGGCTCTTCGCGACGAGACCTCCCGTGCAGGATTCGGCAAACGAGATATTCAAACCGTCTGCCCGGAGAAGTCCCACGAGCCTCCCGGCAATTTCCGGAATACGCGATGCGGGATCGTCGGTAATTATCGGGTCAAGTCTTATCATCTCTTAAACCTCAAGTGATTTATCAATAACGAGTCTCTCAACCCCGGCGACGGCTCTCTTTATGAGACCGTCCATGTCGAGGGCCGCCTCTGCCGCCTCAACCTCTTCAAGAGAGGGGCGAAGTTTCGGATGCTTCGGTGTGAAGACGGTGCAGCAGTCCTCATAGGGCTGGATTGAGATATCGAAAGTATCTATTTTGCGCGAGATTTCAACAATCTCGTTCTTGTCTGTTCCAATAAGCGGGCGGAAGACCGGCATGGTCGCCACCGCGTCCGTGCAGCCGAGCGCCCAGAGGGTCTGGCTTGCGACCTGCGCGAGGCTCTCGCCCGTGATGATCGCGCCGCAGCCCTGCTGCTTTGCGAGGTTTACGGCGATGCGCATCATCATTCTGCGCATAATTATGGTGAAAAGTTCCTCGGGACAGTCGTCCTTTATATGCTCCTGTATCTCTGTGAACGGCACAACCAGGAGATTGATTGTTCCGCTGTACTTTGAGACCTTGCCGAGGAGTTCGTGAACCTTCTGCTCGGCTCTCTGGCTTGTGTACGGAGGAGAGGCAAAGTGGATTGCGTCCAGGATAAGGCCGCGCTTGGCCATTGTCCAGGCAGCAACCGGACTGTCTATGCCGCCGGAAATCATGACCGCTGCCCGGCCGGAGGTGCCTATGGGCATACCGCCCGCGCCCTTTATCTGATTTCCGTGGATGAAGGCATACTTGTCGCGGATCTCCACATTTACCACCAGGTCGGGGTTGTGGACATCTACGCGGAGGAACGGATAATTTGAAAGAATCTCTCCGCCGAGTTCATTGCAGATCTGCGGCGAGTTGAGCGGGAAGGCCTTGTCGGAGCGCTTGGCCTCAACTTTGAATGTCTTTATCGACTCAAAGGAGGTCTTAAGATATGAGACGGCCGTGCTCTTTATGACATCCATGTCCTTGTCACAGGCAGCTGCACGGGAGAAACCCGCAATACCGAATACCCTGGACAGGGCGGTGACCGCCGCATCCATATCCGCGCTGTCATCAACAGGTTCTATCATTATCGTGGACTGCGACTTTTTTATGTCGGCCCGCATATACGGTGACAGACGGCGCTTTATGTTCTTTACAAGCACATCTTCAAAGGTGCCCCGATTAAGGCCCTTGAGCGCTATCTCACCGTTTTTTATCAGAATGATTTCTTTCATTGTTTAACTTTCCTGAGTGTTTTATTTGCGCGCAGAAGACACTGTGCGAGACAGTCAGTTTCTTCTTCCGTATTAAAGCGGCTGAAACTGATTCTT
>CAMYWC010000158.1:0-2744 GCA_947302545.1 uncultured Clostridia bacterium
CTACGGTGAACTGTACAATGTAGCCATAGGACATGATTCGCGTATCTCCGCGGATCACATAAAGTCGATTATTATACCGCCACTGCTTGACTGCGGCATCCACATAAAGGACTGCGGTCTCTCATCCACACCCGCAATGTTCATGACAACCGTGGACTTTGACTGCGATGCATCGATCGAGATAACCGCAAGCCACCATCCCTGGAACAAGAACGGCCTCAAGTTCTTCACCCGCCGCGGCGGTCTGGAGGGCTCAGACATAGAGGCAATACTGACAAACGCCCAGTACGATGTAAAACCCGATCTTCCGGAGGATATGCCGAAGGGCGAATGCACTGAGGCCAACTATATGAACACCTACGCGAAGACCCTTCGCGAGAAGATTTGCGAGGAGGTCAACTCCGACGACTACGCACGTCCGCTGCGCGACTTCAAAATCGTCGTTGACGCGGGCAACGGAGTCGGAGGCTTCTACGCCGAGAAGGTTTTAGCCCCGCTCGGCGCGGACATAGAGGGCAGCCAGTTCTTAGAGCCGGACGGCAGGTTCCCGAACCATGTGCCGAACCCGGAAAACAAGGCTGCCATGGATTCAATCTCCAAAGCCGTCCTGGACAACGGAGCCGACCTCGGTGTCATCTTCGACACCGATGTTGACCGCGCCGCCTGTGTGGCCGCCTCGGGCGAGGAGATAAACCGCAACGCGCTCATAGCGCTCGCCTCCGTCATCGCGCTGGAGGGCAATGAAGGCGGCACTATCGTCACCGACTCGGTAACGAGCGCGGGTCTCAAGAAGTTCATCGAGGAGGACCTCGGCGGCAAACATCACCGCTTCAAGAGAGGCTATAAAAACGTAATCAACGAGGCAAAGAGGCTCAACCGCGATGAGTGCGTAAACTCACCGCTTGCAATTGAGACCTCAGGCCATGCCGCCATGAGGGAGAACTACTTCCTCGACGACGGAGCCTACCTCGTTACCAAGATAATCATCACGGCAGCAAAGCTTCGCCGTGAGGGCAGAACACTCGAGTCCCTCATCGAGAACCTGAAACAGCCAGTCGAGGCGGAGGAGTACAGGGTAAAGATACTTGACCCTGACTTCAAGGCATACGGACTGAAGGTCCTTGAGGAGTTTGAGTCATGGCTTCGCAGTAACGACGAATATGAGGTCGCAAACGATAGCTTTGAAGGCGTGCGCGCGACCAAGCCGTCGGCAGAGGGCTGGATGCTCCTGCGTCTCTCCGTACATGACCCGATTCTGCCTCTAAACATTGAATCAGACAAGGAAGGCGGCTGTGCCGACCTGCTCGCCGACGCGCGCACCTTCCTCGCAAATTATGACAAACTGGATATTTCAACCCTATGAAAAGCAACGACTTAATTAAACTCGAAGAAACAATCAAAAACATCGCCAAAGACGGTAAAATGTGTCTGGCGTATTCAGGCGGCGTGGACAGCTCCATTCTCCTTGCGGTCGCAAGGAGAGCAGGCATTGATGTCCTGCCGCTTACCTTTGATATTACCAAAGCCCGCGAAATACCGCAGGTACGCAACAACGCGAAGGACCGCTGCTATCACTGCAAGAAACTCATGATGACCACCTTCAGAAAAGAAGCAGCTGAAAAGGGCTATGAAGTCCTCTGTGACGGCACCAATGCCGATGACAGAAAACAGTATCGCCCCGGTCTCAAAGCCCTGGAGGAGGAAGGCGTCAGAAGCCCCATCGCCGAAGCCGGCCTGACAAAGGAACAGCTCAGGGCAATCGGCCGCGAACTCGGCCTTCCCGTCGCAGACATACCATCCTCTCCGTGCCTCCTGACACGTTTCCCTTACGACACCTATGTCTCCGAAGACATGATAACCGCAGTCGGCAAGGCAGAAGACATTGTCAAAGAAGCGGGTTTCCCTGCCTGCCGTGTAAGGGTATTTAAAGACACATCGAAAATTGAAGTGCCTTTAGCGCAGATTTCCGATATGGAAAAAGAATTCGATCTGAAAAACAAGGTCCTGGAAATTTTGAAGACTATCGGAGTAAGCGAGGTAATTGTCGACGAAAAAGGACTTCGCTCCGGTACGATGGACGAATAAAAAAAGAAGTGCTCAGATGAGCACCTCTTTTTTATGTTTTATTTCAAGATTCCGCAAATGGGGGCGTCGGCTTCGTCGGCGAGGCGTTTCGCATCATCGTATTCGATGGAGACTTTTTCGATGTCGCCGTAGGTGAAGCGGTTGGCTTTGACCGGACCGTATGGGGTGTCGACTGTGGTCGGTTCGCGGTCCATGATTATGCGGTCAAGTTCAGAGCGGCGAATGCCGACTGCGCTTGTGTGTTTTAAAATGATTCTGATAAGAGCTTCTTCCTGCTCGGGCTTGCACATGACTGAAAGTGCATAGGCCGGGCGGTTCTTTTTCATGAAGATGGGGGAGAACCAGGCATCCTTTGCGCCTGCCTCGAAGAGTTTGTCGAGGGTGTAGCCGAGGATTTCGCCTGAGCAGTCATCTATGTTGGTCTCAAGGAGAACAATCTTGTCGTTTGTCATTTTGTCATTCATTGTTCTGACCTCCGTTGCTGTGGCCTTCACATACCATGGCGTTTATCTGGGCTGCGCTGTAGCCTGCGCCGAAGCCGTTGTCAATGTTTACGACACTGGTGCCGGCAGCGCATGAGTTTATCATGGCGAGGAGGGCTGAAATGCCCTCGAAATTTGCTCCGTAGCCGACTGAGGTCGGGACGGCGATGACGGGAA
>CAMYWC010000159.1:0-2737 GCA_947302545.1 uncultured Clostridia bacterium
TGATCTCGATGCCGGCTTCCTTAGTAGCCTTACCGTTAGCAAGCATTGTGGAGAGAAGGTCGGAAACTGAGTTACCTTCTGAAGAAGCCCAGTTGATAATAGCGGGCATGTATGTCTCGCCATTAACTGTCTTGCAGAAATCTTCATAGTACTTAGCTTCGTCAGCTGTTACTCTCTTATAACGAACTTTGCCTGAACCATCTTCATAGTCAGAACCGTCTTCGTTGTAGATGAAGCCAGCTTCCTTGAGGAGCTTAACAGCGCCTTCAGGATTGTAGTCATATGTGTTGAGGTTCTTGGCAAGGAAGTCCTTGGAATCCTCATACATTGAGAAAGCTGTGCAGTACGGGCCATGAACAACTGAACCCCAGCCCTGGCAGAATGTGTTAGCAAACTCATTGCGGTCAAGGAGCATAGCTACTGCCTGACGGAATTCTGTGTACTGTGTAGGACCGATATCGCAAGCGAAACCGAAGTAACCGTAACCGGCACGGTCATACTTGCAGTAAGAGCTGTCGAGCTTCTTGGAGTCGATGAGGTCGAGAAGAGCATTGACCTGATCACCGTCAGCGATACCTGAGTAAATCTGGATGCCGCCTGTGGAGATTGTGTCGATAACTGTCTCGTCTTCAGCCTTAACGATAACGAGCTTCTTGATAGTGGGTTTCTGGCCCTGGAAGTCGCCGCAATACTTGTCGTTGATCTCAAGTGTGATTTCGTTGGCTGTCTTGTCGAACTTAACAAGGTTGTACGGACCTGCTGTTACACGGTCGGATGTAGCGAACTGAGCAGCTGCAACTGTCTTTTCGATAGCGTCCTTCGTGAACTCAGTGCCGTTTGCGTTCTTCATGTAAGCGCCTTCACCGTCATCTGCTACTGACCAGCCCTCGCCGAACCAGTAAGTAAGGTTAACTGCCTGGAATGCGGCATAGCTCATGTCGTAGTAGTAAGGAAGGTAAGCATTACCGTCAGAACCTTCAGCGAGAACCGTTACTGAGAACTCATAGTCGCCGAGGAGACGTGCACCTGCAAGTACCGGAGCTTCGCCCTTTGAATAAGCGTCGCCGCCCGGGATCATAGCAAAGGTCTGCTTTGTAACGCCCATCTCAAGTCCTGCGGGGCTTGTGATGAAGAGGAGCCAAGCAAGGAAGTTTTCAGCCTTGATCGGATCGCCGTTGTTGAACTGAAGACCCTCTTTGATCTTGAATGTGTAGGTGGCGTTGCCGTCGTCATCTTCTGTACGCTCGAACTTATCAACAACGGAGTCGTTGATTACGTAGTCGCCGTTTTCATTTGACTGAACGGTTACGCAGTCATCTGTAAGATTGATGACGGACTGGTCTGTAGCATTGATTGAGCTTGCAAAAGCACCGTAAGCCCAGTCGCCGTTGGCCTGTGTAGAGTCACCGATGACAACTGTTACGTCGCCTGTCTTCTTGCCGCCGTTGTTGCCGCCCTTTGTGCAGGCTGCAAATGAAAGAACGAAAGCAAGTGCAAGTACTAATGATACAATTTTCTTGAGTTTCATTTGTACTCTCCTTTTCCTATTTGCCTCAATGTATGAGACATATTTCCGAATTGCATTGCATGCAGGACAATACATATCCTACATGCCCTTTATTATAATATTAATAAATGAGGGTGTCAAAGTGATTTAGCGCTTTAACACCCCAAAGTTAATATATTAAATTTATACAATTTGCACAAAAAACGTACTTATGCGAGTTTTGTGAGGTCAAAGTCATCGAGCCACTTGCCGGCCTCTTCACAGATGGACTTGAAGGCCTCCTCATCGAACGGACTCTCCATACCCGCGTCAACTACAAGATCCTTGAAAATCTTCGTACCTGCGAAGCTTACATACTTCATATATGACTTCCATGCGGCATCGAAATCCTTCTGCATGTATGCCCAGTACTCAAGGGCTACCGTCTGTGCGAAGCAGTAGTCAATGTAGTAGAACGGCAGTGAATAGATGTGATGCTGTCTCTGCCAGGCTGCGCCGTCACCGAAGAAAGGTATCTCATCGAGCTTAATCCACGGCATATAGACGGCTGTGAGCTTTCTCCACTCCTCGTCGCGCTGTTTCGGCGTGAGGTCGGGATTTTCGAAAGCAATATGTTGGAAGTGGTCAACCATGGTACCGTAAGGGATGAATTTCAGAGCAGCGGCAAGGTGCTGATACTTGAACTTATCCGTCTGCGGTCCGAAGAAGCCCTCTGCCCACTTCCATGAGAAGAATTCCATGGACATGGAGTGAACCTCACAGGCCTCCATCGTAGGACTTCTGTACTCACTCGGGAATACATCGCGTGCCATATAACCCGCAAAGGCGTGTCCGCCCTCGTGTGTAAGGACCTCAACATCATCAGCAGTGCCGTTGAAGTTGGAGAAGATGAAAGGTGCCTTGTAGTCCGGAAGTTCGGTGCAATATCCGCCGACGGCCTTGCCGTCCTTGGAAAGGACGTCAAGGAGTTCATTGTCATACATAAAGTCAATGAACTCGGCTGTCTCCGGCGAAAGCTCGTGGTAGAGCTTTCTGCCGTGAGCCAGTATGTCGTCGGCCGTGCCCTGCGGGCGCACCGGACCGTCGCGGAACATAAGGGCCGCGTCAGCGTAGTTGAGCGGATAGTCCTTGCCTATACGCTTCGCCTGATCGCGGAAAACCTTGTCCGCGAGCGGAACAATATACTTGACTACGGACTCGCGGAACTTCGCGACATCCTCCTTGGTATAG
>CAMYWC010000160.1:0-2721 GCA_947302545.1 uncultured Clostridia bacterium
TACGGCGAAGGTGCGACCGAAGAGGACGCAGCAAAGCTCGAAGAGATGATAAAGGACAAATACAAAGATATCGAAGTAACAGTTCTTCCCGGCGGACAACCGGTCTACCACTTTATCATTTCCGTAGAATAATCCACGAGGTAGTCTATGCTTCCCGACACAAGGATTAAATTTTTAAAGGGCGTTGGTGAAAAACGCGCCGAGCAGTTTAAAGCGCTCGGCGTCTCCACCGTTGACGCCCTTTTGCGTTTTTATCCTCGTGCCTATGAGGACTGGAGCAGCCCCATAAACATTGAGGGCGCCGAGTGGGAGGACCGCTGCTGCATCAAAGCTGTTGTCGGCAGCGAGGTCAAACGCCACAAGGCGAAGAGCGGCGTCATGGTCTTTGAATGCGAAGCATTTGACGATACCGCGGCTGTGCATATCCTGATTTTCAACAACAAATATGCCGCGGCAAAGCTCGTGCCGGGACAAGAGATGCTTTTCTTCGGCCAGGTGACCATCAACCACGGCAGGAGACAGATGCTCTCGCCGAGCATAGAGGAGCCCGGCACAAAACAGCGTATAAGACCCATCTATCGCAGATCGGGTTCAATGACATCAAACTATATCGAGAAGTGTGTCGGCGAGGCCCTGCATAAGTACGGCGCCTCCATTGAAGACCCTCTTCCCGCGGATATCAGGCAGCAGTACGGCCTGATGTCCCTCAAAGAAGCAATTTCGGAAATTCACTTCCCCTCATCCATGAAACGCATGTACGAGGCGAGGGGCAGATTCATATTTGAGGAGCTCTTTGAACTCCAGCTCGGCCTCAAAATGAGGAAGGTCGAGAACAAGGTCAGGACGGATATTATTGCGGCGAAGGACTGCACCGGCGAATTCCTGGCTACACTTCCGTTTGAGCCTACGGGCGCGCAGCGAAAGTGCATAGAGGCGGCCGTAAAAGACATGCAGAGCGGCTTTGCCATGAACAGACTGCTCCAGGGCGATGTAGGCTCCGGTAAGACGATGGTTGCCGCCGCGCTCATGTATAACTGCGCGAAAAACGGCTTCCAGAGCGCCATGATGGCACCTACTGAAATCCTTGCGATGCAGCACTTTGAGACCCTTGAAAAGTTCTTCAAGGGCACGAGTGTAAAGGTAAAAGCCTTAACAGGAACCATGACAGCGGCCGAAAAGAGGTCAGTATACGATGGCCTGATAAGCGGTGAAATCGACGTAGTTGTGGGAACACACGCCATTATTTCAGACGGTGTGGAGTTCCTGAAACTGGGTCTTGCCATAACCGATGAGCAGCACCGTTTCGGTGTCCGCCAGAGAGCGAAGCTCCAGGAGAAGACCGCGGGCGTGCATGTGCTCGTCATGTCGGCCACTCCCATACCCAGGACACTGGCCTGGTCCATTTACGGTGACCTGGATGTCTCCGTAATCGATGAATTGCCGAAGGGCCGTATTCCCATTGAGACCTACAGGATAAACAGCGGTATCAGGGAGCGGGCCTGGAATTACATAAAGAAGCACCTCGACGAGGGCAGGCAGGGTTATATTGTCTGTCCGCTTGTTGAGGAGGGAGAACTTGAAGGTGTCCTCTCCGCGACCGAGTACTACAACGCCATAAAGGACGGCGCTTTCAAGGGCTACCGTCTGGGCCTTCTTCACGGCCAGATGAAGCTGGCAGAAAAGTCCGCCGTAATGGAGAAATTCCAGAGCGGGGAGATTCAGCTCCTTGTCTCGACGGTTGTCATAGAGGTGGGTGTTGACGTACCGAATGCGGTCATTATGCTCATTGAGAACGCGGAGCGTTTCGGTCTCTCGCAGCTGCATCAGCTGCGCGGCCGTGTCGGACGCGGCTCGTTTAAGTCGACCTGTATCCTGCTCACTGACAACATGTCGGAACAGACTACGGAGAGACTCAAGGTAATGACGGAGACGAACGACGGATTCCTAATTGCGCAGCGAGACCTCGAGCTGCGCGGCACGGGTGACTTCTACGGCACCCGCCAGCACGGTTTCCAGCCGGTCTACGTCAGCGACATGATCCACAATCCGGTCGCCCTTGAAAAGGCGACGGCTGCCGCTGACGCCCTGCTGGCGGAGGATGCCAATCTCACCCGTCCCGAACACCTCGCGCTGCGCGCGGAGGTTGACTCACTGTTTGAGAGAATAGAAACTGCAAGTTAGATCTTACCTTATTTGACTTTTTATAATAAAAGAGTATAATTATTACAAATTGTAACAATTTTCGGAGGCAGAATTTTGAGCAGAGAAAGTCTTGGAATGGAATATTCGGACATATACTCGTCCTCACAGCAGGAGCCTGAGCAGGCCCCTGTTACTGAGCCTGAGTATAACTCTTTCGCTGAGACGATAGGTGAGATGGTAGGCGGATTCTTCGTCACCGTCTTCTCCTTTATCTTCGGCGCTTTTGCCGATCTCTTCAGGTTGATAGGCACAGGTATAAAGTATGTTGTCAACTACCTGCGCGACACTATCGGCTACAGTATCCGTGACTTCTTTGACGAGCTCTCCGATTACAGATATGAACGCAAAGAGGCCAAAAGGGCCATAAGGCAGGAATTCCGTCAGCATCCCACAAAGATTTTCTCGATTATGAATTCCTATAGGAAGGCGCTCTCTGACGCGCATCCGGGCCATGTCCCAAATATCGTAAACACGATTATACCTCTTGAGGGACTTGCCGTCCTCATCATTACAATCACC
>CAMYWC010000161.1:0-2700 GCA_947302545.1 uncultured Clostridia bacterium
CCATGATGCGGCCGAATTCGCCGGCGATCTCGGCGTCGACGGTCGGGATGATGCCGTCATAGATGTTGCCGGTGGAGCCGTCGATGGAGATATAGTCGCCCTCCTGGAAGGTCTTGCCCGCCAGCTCGAACTTCTTGTTCTCCTCGTCCATCTTGATCTCGCCGCAGCCGGAGACGCAGCACTTGCCCATGCCGCGGGCAACGACGGCCGCGTGGCTGGTCATGCCGCCGCGCACGGTCAGGATGCCCTGCGCAGCCTTCATGCCCTCGATATCCTCGGGGCTGGTCTCGAGACGGACCAGAACGACCTTCTCCTTGCGGGCGGCCCAGGCCTTGGCGTCCTCAGCGGAGAAGACGACCTTGCCGCAGGCGGCGCCGGGGGAGGCGCCCAGGCCCTTGCCGATGGGCGTGGCGGCCTTCAGCTTGCCGGCGTCGAACTGGGGATGCAGCAGGGTGTCCAGGTTGCGCGGGTCGATCATCAGAACGGCCTGCTTCTCGTCGATCATGCCCTCGTCCACCAGGTCGCAGGCGATCTTCAGAGCGGCCTGCGCGGTGCGCTTGCCGTTGCGGCACTGGAGCATGTAGAGCTTGCCGTTCTCAACGGTGAACTCCATGTCCTGCATGTCGTGATAGTGATTTTCGAGGATGTCGCAGACCTTTACGAACTCTGCATAAGCCTCGGGGAACTCTTTTTCCATCTGAGCGATGGGCATCGGAGTACGTACGCCGGCAACAACGTCTTCGCCCTGTGCGTTGATGAGGAACTCACCCATGAGCTTGTTCTCACCTGTAGCGGGGTCACGTGTGAATGCAACGCCCGTACCGGACTGATCGTTTAAGTTACCGTAAGCCATCGGCTGTACGTTTACGGCAGTACCCCATGAATAAGGGATGTCGTTGTCACGACGATATACATTTGCACGAGGGTTGTCCCATGAACGGAAAACTGCCTCGATAGCAAGCTTGAGCTGAACAACGGGATCAGACGGGAAGTCTTCACCGAGCT
Organism: uncultured Clostridia bacterium; assembly: GCA_947302545.1. Lineage (GTDB taxonomy): Bacteria > Bacillota > Clostridia > Oscillospirales > Acutalibacteraceae > UBA1227. The sequence continues at coordinate 1,006 of CAMYWC010000161.1, forward strand.
GCTTCTTGTACTCAGCCTTGAACTCTTCAGCGAGTTCCTTGAGGTCAGCAGCTGTAAGCTCTACGTCATACTGAACACCCTTCTTCTCCTTCATGGCGTCGATAAGCTGCTCGAAATACTTCTTGCCGACTTCCATAACGACGTCAGAGAACATCTGGATGAAACGTCTGTATGAGTCATATACGAAACGCTCGAATGCAGGGTCGGGATTGCCTGCTATCATAGCGGCTACTACATCGTCATTGAGACCGAGGTTAAGAATAGTGTCCATCATGCCGGGCATTGAAGCGCGGGCGCCGGAACGTACGGAAACGAGGAGAGGATTCTCGAGGCTGCCGAACTTCTTGCCGTTGATCTCTTCCATCTTCTTGACGCCTTCCATGACCTGAGTCATGATCTCGTCATTGATTTTGCGGCCATCTTCGTAGTACTGTGTGCAGGCCTCTGTTGTGATTGTGAAGCCCTGAGGTACAGGGAGACCAATCTGAGTCATCTCAGCGAGGTTCGCGCCCTTACCGCCGAGAAGGTTTCTCATGTCCATGTTTCCTTCGGAGAACATGTACACCCATTTTTTAGCCATAATGTGTTTCCTCCAATATATAAGAATTTAATAATAAGCGAACATTACTATTGTAACATTAAAAACGACATTGTCAATTATTTGACGAACCATATTTTTCGTTATATTCCTTAAAGCCTTCGGCGACGAGTTTGTCGGTTCTCTCCTTTGACTTTGCGGCCGCATCGGCGTTCTGCTTCACGCTGCTCGTGTCGCTGACGTTGGTAATCTCATAGACAAAGCTGTTGTCCTCGCCGTATCTGTTGACCCAGAGAGGTGAGTAGTCCACGTGGGAGAGCTCCACTCTGTTGTCGCCGTAACGGGTAAATGTAGTGTATACGAAAATACCGTCTTCCGTGTGTCCCGTAGGGCAGGCATTGCCCATGAAGGCCGTCCTCTGGTTGGAGAGGAGATTACCTACGGAGTAAACGACGAAGGTGTGATGGTTCGGGTCTGTGGCGGATGTAAGTGTGGCCGCAGGCTGGATTACGTGCGGATGGCCGCCTATGATAACATCAACGCCCAGGTCGCACATTTTCTGTGCTATGTCCTTCTGGGCCGTTGACGGTGTGAACGAATACTCAACACCCCAGTGGATATAAAGGATGATGGCTTCGGCGCCATCCGCCTTCATATCTTCAATATTCTGCTTCATCTCGTTTACGAGAGTCGTTGTCGTATACCAGGAATTGACATAGTCATTGGCTTCCGCACTGAGGAGGATGCCGTTGAGCGCCTTTCTGCCTGTTGAAGAAACCGTCTCCTCAGCATAGTTTACAATGCCGATTTTGATGCCGTTGACATCTGCGATAACGTACTTCTTCTGGGCAAGGTCGTTTCTCGTTCCGGTATGGTCAACACCGAGTGCGTCAACTACTGAAACCGTCCTCTTGAGACCTTCAAAACTGCTGTCATAGCAGTGGTTGTTTGCCATGACGAAGCATTTAAAGCCCGCGTTCTTCATGGCCTCTGCGACGCTGTCGGGAGACTTGAAGGTAGGATAGGTCTTGTACGGGGCCTCACCGAGTGTGACCTCAAGGTTTACAACCGAATAGTCAGCGGCCGTGATCTCGTCCTTGACCGCGCGGAAGTGCTTGTTGAAATCGTAGCTCTTGTCACCGCTCCAGTCCTGGGAA
>CAMYWC010000162.1:0-2700 GCA_947302545.1 uncultured Clostridia bacterium
CGGACTCGCGAGAGACCTCGTAAAACCGACAGTTCATCTCAAGGCTTACAGGGCAGAAGAGACAATAATCGCGACTTTGATGAAGAGTCCGGACTTCTTAAAGAAGATTGAAACAGAACTCACACCGGATGACTTCATAAGCGAGGGCTACAGGCATATCTATGCCGTCTTCGCGGAGCGAACCGGCTCCGGTCAGTCGATTGAACTCGACTTCATCTCGTCCGAACTCTCGGGTGAGGAGATTTCAAACCTTGTAAAGCTCAAAAACGGCGACCTCCTCGTCTCAAATACTTTAGACGAGGTCAGGGACTGCATCAAAATCCTCAAAGAGGAGAAAAAGAAGCAGAACCTGAGCAATGTCGCATCACTCAGTGACGAAGAGTATCTCAAATTATTCAAAAGAGGAGACAGTTAAATGGCAGATGAAAAGAAAACCAATGTGATTGATGCCCTCATAGAGAAGGGCAAGGCACAGGGCAGCTTATCGACAAACGATATAGATGCCGCTATTGTCGAGATCGACATGGACATGAATGACCTCGACAAACTCTATGCCACACTTGAGCACAACGATATCGAGATTATAGATGACCTCGGTTCCGCTGCTCTTGAATCACTCAACTTTGATCTTGAACTTCCGTCGGCAATTGAGCTCGGCGTCGTTGACGAGTCAACGAAGAACGCCGCGATGGACGACCCGGTAAAGGTCTATCTGAAAGAGATGGGCCGCGTGCCTCTCCTTACTCCCGAGGAGGAGATAGATCTCGCCATCCGTATTTCCGAGGGCGATGAGGCCGCGAAGAAAAAGCTCGCCGAGTCAAACCTCCGTCTCGTAGTCTCCATAGCGAAGCGCTATGTCGGCCGCGGCATGTCCTTCCTTGACCTCATCCAGGAGGGTAACCTCGGTCTTATCAAGGCCGTCGACAAGTTCGACTACACCAAGGGATTCAAGTTCTCGACATATGCCACATGGTGGATCCGTCAGGCGATCACCCGTGCCATAGCCGACCAGGCCAGAACCATCCGTATCCCGGTTCACATGGTTGAGACAATCAACAAAGTTAAAAAGACAAACTCCATACTGCTCCATAAAAACGGCAGAGATCCCACGGCTGAAGAGATAGCCAAGGAACTCGACATGCCGGTTGAAAAGGTAAGAGAGATCCTTCGCGTCGCTCAGGAACCCGTTTCCCTTGAGACGCCTATCGGCGAGGAAGAGGACTCGCATCTCGGTGATTTCATCCCCGACGATGACGCGCTCGCCCCGGCTGACGCGGCCTCCATGCTGCTTCTCAAAGAGCAGCTGGCCGAGGTCTTAAAGACCCTCACTCCGAGAGAGGAGAAGGTCCTCTCTCTGCGCTTCGGTCTCGAGGACGGCCACCCGCGTACACTTGAGGAAGTCGGCCGCGAGTTCAACGTAACCCGTGAGCGTATCCGTCAGATTGAGGCGAAGGCGCTTCGCAAGCTCCGCCATCCGAGCCGCTCAAAGAAGCTTAAGGATTTCCTCGACTGATTGTAACCATTCTGTAAGAAACCCGTGCAATTTTTGTAATTGCACGGGTTTTTAATGTATATGAACGAATTTTGTGGTACAATACCGTAGACAAAATTTTGGAGGAGAACGAAATGTATAACGTACTCGTATGTGATGACGACAAGGCCATACTCGATTCCGTTGAGATCTATCTTCAGAATGAAGGTTACAAGGTCTATCGCGCGACAAACGGAATGGAGGCGCTGACCGTTGCCGAGAATGCCGAACTGCACTGCATCATCCTTGACATAATGATGCCGGGCATGGACGGACTCACGGTGACAAGCAAACTTCGCAAAGATAAAAATATACCTATTATACTTTTATCCGCGAAGTCGGAGGACACTGACAAGATTGCCGGTCTCTCATTCGGAGCCGACGACTATGTCACAAAGCCCTTCAACCCGCTCGAACTTGTAGCGAGAGTCAAATCACAGATAAGACGTTATACAACTCTCGGAAGCCTTGAGACAAAGGACACGATACTCCGCTCCGGAGGTCTTGAACTCGACACTGAGGCAAAGACCGTATCGGTTGACGGCGAGCCCGTAAAGGTAACCGCGACGGAGTACAAGATACTTGAGTATCTCATGAAAAACATGGGCCACGTTCTCTCCACAAATCAGATCTACGAGGCGGTCTGGCATGAGGAGGCTTTTGCCACTGAAAAGACCGTAACAGTCCACATCCGCAGAATTCGCGAAAAAATAGAGATCAATCCGAAAGATCCTAAATACATTAAGGTGGTGTGGGGCATTGGATACAAAATCGACAAAGAATCTTAGACGCACAATCATAAAGGTGATACTCATTATCGCCTCCTGTGCTTTGTTTGTAACAACCTACTTCTTCGGACAGCAGCTTGTCCAGTTCTATATTGAGAACACTGACGGTTACCTGACCTCCCTTGACTCAATGGAGACGGTGCTCGGCAACGGTAATTCAACCTTCGCCAAGCAGATCCGCTCCGAGACGGGAAAGGTCCGCTCACTCGCTTCGAAGTATGTCGACGATGAGTTCGTCGAGTCCGGCGAAGCTTTTGCGAAATATGAGGCGGAACTCCGTGACCGTTATCAGAAGAATACTGACGGCCGCATTCTCCAGGAGCAGATAAACTTCATAGAGAGCAATTACGAATATGATTATGAGCGGGAAGTCTATACATA
>CAMYWC010000163.1:0-2695 GCA_947302545.1 uncultured Clostridia bacterium
GAGGGACTTGACTCCGGTGCGGACGATTATCTGACGAAGCCGTTTATGACGAAAGAACTTCTGGCACGGCTTCGTGCTCTCGGACGCCGCACCGTTGATACGCCGGACGGCACTCTGACGTACGGCGACATTTCACTGGACGTAAACACTTTAAGTCTCAGCTGCACATCGAGCGGTCAGTCTGTCCGCCTCGGTGAGAAGGAATTCCGCATACTTGAGTATATGATAAGCAACTGCGGACAGATCCTGACGCGCGAGCAGATAGCTCTCAAGATCTGGGGCTTTGAAAGTGACGCAGAATATAACAATGTGGAGGTATATATCTCCTTTACCCGTAAAAAACTGTCCTTTGTGGAGGCAAAAACCGAAATAAAGGCCGTCCGCGGGGTCGGATATGAACTGAGGTGTGACGATGTTTAAACAGTCAAAACGAAGAATAGTCGCCTCAATCATGGCGATTCTCGTAGTTGTATGGGTGGGCTCACTCGCCGTAATATACGGTTCAAGCTATGCGGAGATGAGCCGCCACAACAGGGAGATGCTCTCCTCTTACGCTCAGTCATATGATCCTTACAGACCGGATAATCCGGATATACCGAAAGGTCCCGCTCCGGATGAAAAAGGTGAGAAGAGATTCGATTTTTCGACATTTTACGCCGTGGCTCTGACTTCTGAAGGAGCGGTTATCTCGACGGAAATCCCGGACAGAGCCGCCTATACCGAAGAGGAAATAATAAGCACGGCAAAAAGCATTGTCAGTACCGATAAAACAAAAGGCAAGACTGATAATCTCACATACAGTGTGACTCAAAGAGAGCAATACACTATCGTGGCTTTCCTGGATAACACCATGGTAAACGACAATGTTTCCACGCTTTTACGCTACACATTTATTTTCGGAGCAATAGCGCTCGTTGTATTCTTCTTTGTGGCAAGGTATCTTGCCGACCGGATTGTAAAGCCTCTTGAAGAGAGTTATGATAAGCAGAAACGTTTTATTTCGGACGCAGGACACGAACTTAAGACACCGGTCTCCGTCGTAAACGCCAATGCGGAACTCCTGGAGAGGGAGATAGGTCAGAACCAGTGGCTTGAGAATATTCAGTATGAGAATGAGCGCATGGGCAATCTTGTCACACAGCTTCTGGACCTCGCGCGTCTCGAAAATGTCGAGACTGTGAAAGAGGAGGTCAACTTCAGTAAGGTTACCGCGGGAGAGGCTCTTCCGTTTGAAAGCGTGGCATTTGAAAAGGGTATAAGTCTTGAAACTGAAATAGAAGACGATGTATTGGTCGAAGGAAACAGTGCCCAGCTTAAACAGGTAGTATCAATACTTATTGATAATGCGCTGCGCCATTCAAAGGGTGACAAGGTCTCCGTCGCGCTTAAAAAGACGCACGGACAGGCGGTCCTGTCCGTGACAAACGAGGGCGACGAGATACCTCCGGAGCAGCGTGAGCGCATCTTTGAGCGCTTTTACCGCGCCGACGAGGCGAGGACCGGCGGCGAAAACAATTACGGGCTCGGACTTGCCATAGCGAAGTCCGTCGCCGATTCGCACGGCGGTACACTCTCCGTTAACTGCCGCGACGGCCTCGTGGAATTTATTTTCAAAATTTAAAAAACTTCAATAAAACTTCAATCTTCCTCCCGTATCATGTGGACAACAGATACGGGAGGTTTTCTTTTATGAAGTACCGACATGAACTGAAACATGAGATTTCTTACGGCGATATGCTTGTACTCCGTCAGAGGCTCTCAGCGGTCGCAAGAAGCGATCCGCATGCCGAAGACGGGAAGTACCTGATCCGCAGCCTCTACTTTGACAATGCAGACGACAAGGCACTCAGGGAGAAGCAGGACGGCGTAAATATCAGAGAAAAGTTTCGAATCAGATATTACAACAATGATTTGTCATTCATAAGGCTCGAAAAAAAGAGCAAGTACAACAGTCTGGGCAATAAGCAGAGCGCGCCGCTTACGGCAAAGGAAGCTCAAAGAATTGTCGACGGCGACTGTGATTTTCTGGCGAAGTCCGAAAAACCCCTTTTGACAGAGTTCTATACCAAAATAAAAACTCAGGGACTTCGCCCGAAGACCATAGTCGACTACACCAGGGAACCGTTTATTTTCGGCCCCGGTAATGTCCGTGTGACACTGGATTATGACATACGGACGGGACTTTGCAGTACAGATTTCCTGAACCCGGATTGCGTGACGGTGCCGGCGGGGGACAGTTCCATAATACTTGAAGTCAAATGGGATGAATACCTGCCGGACATCATTCGGGATGCGGTGCAGCTTAAGGGCTGCAGAACAGGAGCTTTTTCAAAATATGCAACATGCAGAATATATGATTAAAAAGGAGCGATCAATATGACATTCAGCGATATCTTCAAATCAAGTTTCATAAACAGCATAACGAGTGTAAGCATACTCGACATGGCAATCTCCCTGGGACTTGCATTCGTGCTGGGACTCTTTATTTACTTTGTTTACAAAAAATCCTATCAGGGAGTGATGTATTCCTCGAGTTTCGGAACGACACTTGTTGCCCTGACCATGATAACAAACCTGGTAATACTCGCGATTACATCAAATGTAATCCTGTCACTCGGCATGGTCGGTGCGCTCTCGATTGTACGTTTCAGAACTGCGATTAAAGAGCCGCTGGACATCGCGTTCCTTTTCTGGG
>CAMYWC010000164.1:0-2694 GCA_947302545.1 uncultured Clostridia bacterium
AAGGAAGTCTCGGAGCGCTATGAGTTCATGAGCACGCAGCTTTCGGATGTTGAGGTCTCAAAGGCCGAGCTCATAAAACTCATCGACGAGCTCACTTCCAACATGGCCATTCAGTTCCGTGAGCAGTTTGCCAAGATCAACAAGGCATTCGGCGAGACATTCTCGGAACTCTTCGACGGCGGTAAGGCGGAACTTCTGCTTGAGGACGAACTCGACATACTTGAGTCGCCCATAGAGATCAAGGTTCAGCCGCCGGGCAAGAACGTACAGAATATCGACCTCCTCTCAGGCGGTGAGAAGGGACTTTCGGCGATAGCGCTGCTCTTTGCAATTCTGAAAGTCACACCCGCACCGTTCTGTATCTTCGACGAGGTTGAGGCTGCGCTCGATGATATCAACGTCGTCCGCTATGCCCAGTATGTCCGCCGCATGACGAGGAACACGCAGTTCATCCTCATCACGCATCGCCGCGGCACAATGGAGGAATCCGATATCCTCTACGGTGTCACGATGCAGGAGGAAGGCGTCTCGAAGCTGCTTGAACTCAAGACAGCTGAGATGGCGAAGAAACTCGGACTGAACTAAAGGAGCAGAGATGGGAATTTTCAACAGAAAGATAAACAAGGGCATGAAGAAAACCCGGGATCAGTTCTCGGGCAACATAAACAATGTCCTTGATGCTTTTGATGAGATAGGCGACGAGCTCTACGACGAGCTTGTTGAAGTGCTTATCATGGGCGATGTAGGTGTCTCCACAGCCACGTACATTGTTGATGAGGTCAAGGACCGCGTGGGCAAAAAGGGCGTGGAACACCCGCAGGAGGTCCGCGAGGTTATAAAGGAAGTCGTCGCCGAGATGCTCGGCGAGGATCAGACAATTGACTTTGTCACAACGCCGGCCGTCATCCTGGTTGTCGGTGTAAACGGCGTCGGCAAGACCACCACCATCGGTAAGATGGCCCATTACTTCAACACTCAGGGCAAGAAGGTCATCCTCGGTGCAGCGGACACTTTCCGTGCCGCCGCCATTGACCAGCTTGAAATCTGGGCTGAGCGCGCAGGCGTGGAGATCGTCAAACACAAGGAGGGCGCGGACCCCGCGGCCGTAGTGTTTGACACCATAAATGCCGGCGTCGCCAGAAACTCCGACATCATAATAATCGACACGGCCGGCCGTCTTCACAACAAGAAACACCTGATGGACGAGCTCAACAAGATATTCCGTGTCATAGACCGTGAGCTTCCCTACTCAGACCGTGAAATCTTCCTGGTGCTTGATGCCACCACGGGCCAGAATGCCATAAGCCAGGCCAAGGAGTTCATGGGTGTAACCGAAGTTTCCGGCATCATTCTGACAAAGCTTGACGGCACCGCGAGAGGCGGCGTCGTGCTCTCAATAAAGAACGACCTTAAAATTCCGGTCAAGTTCATCGGCGTAGGCGAAGGTCTTGATGACCTTCAGCCCTTCTCCGCCGAGACTTTTGCCGCATCACTCTTCGACGTCGCGCCGCCTGAGGACGCCTCAAACTACGAACCGATTATCACGGTCAATGAGGAGCGTCTCGCGCGCGATAAGGCAGAGGCGGCGGCCCGTGAGGTCGAGCGCCAGGCCGCTCTTGCCGCTGAGGCGGAGCGCCTTTCGAGGGAAAACCTCGAGGCCACCGTTGAAGAGGCACTCGACGAGGATGTCGAGGTCCGCGGCGATGCGGCTGATGATATCGGCGACTTCATTGAGGACCTCTACGAGGAGATTCTGGAGAAGTTCGACGAGACTGACGAGCCTGAGCCCGAGGAGAGTCCTGTTGAGGAGGCTGTCAAAGAGACTGTCGAAGAGATAGTCGAGGAAGCCGAAGCGGAGGCTGAAGCTGAAAAAGAGACAGAAAAAGAGGAACTGGAAGAAGTCCAGGAAATTACCGCCGTGCTCGAAGGCATGACCGAGGAGAAGGAAGAACCTGCAGAGGAGCCCGCAGAGGAATCTGCAGAAGAGCCTGCTGAGGAACCTGCCGGGGAAGAGCCGAAGAAAGAGGAGAAACCCAAGAAGGAGAAGAAGAGCTTCTGGGGAGGACTTTTCGGCGGTTCGGGAGAGTATATAGGATGATCTTTTTAGCCGCAACTTCCAACAAGGACAAGATAATTGAATTTCATAGAATACTGGGTCATCTGGGTATTGAGTTCAAGACAGCCGAAGAACTCGGCATAGAGCTTCCCGAAGTCGAGGAGAACGGAACCACTTTTGCGGAGAACGCTCTCTTAAAGGCGCGGAGCGGGGCCGAGGCGTCGGGGTACCCGACACTCGCAGATGACTCCGGCATCTGCGTCGATGCCCTGGGCGGAGCCCCCGGCATCTACTCGGCCAGATACAGCGGATCCGAAGGTGACGCCCGCGGCGATAAGAACGCCGCGAACAACGCGAAACTCCTTCGGGAACTGGGCGACCTGCCCCTTGAAAAACGCACGGCGCACTATACCTGCGCCATAGCCTGCGTTTTTCCTGACGGCCGCGAACTCGTGACCGAAGGCTATTGCTTCGGACATATCGGCTTTGAGGAGCGCGGCACAAACGGCTTCGGATACGATCCGCTCGTGCTCATAAATACCGAAGCGAAAGCGACGGAGGGCGCCGCGCCCGGAGAACTCACCTTCGGGGAAATCCCCTCGGAAGTAAAAGACACCATGAGTCACAGAAGCAGGGCA
>CAMYWC010000165.1:0-2680 GCA_947302545.1 uncultured Clostridia bacterium
CGGGGCCGGAAAAGCCGCCCATCTTATTGGCTATGACGGGCTTTTTTGTCCGAAGATCTATTCTCATACCGAGCAATGTATTTATCAGACTTATGCCGTCAGCTCCGGCCTCTTCGCAAGCTTTTGCAATAGCAACTATGTCTGTGACATTCGGTGAGAGTTTGATTATGACCGGCTTGGTTGTGACAGCCTTTACCGCTCTTGTCACTTCCGAAGCGCTTTTGGGGTCCGTTCCGAAGGACATGCCGCCTCCGTGGACATTCGGGCAGCTGACATTGACTTCAAGCCAGCCCACCTGCTCTTCCTTATCAAGCCTTTCACAGGTATAGGCGTAATCCTCAACGGAGAAACCGCTGACATTCGCCATTACGGGTTTGTCGAAGCAGGCTCTGAGCTTCGGCAGTTCCTCGTTTATGACCGCCTCGACGCCGGGGTTCTGAAGGCCGACGGCATTTATCATGCCGGCGGTGCACTCGGCAATTCTCGGCGTCGGATTGCCGAAGCGAGGCTCTTTTGTAGTGCCCTTGAAGGAGAATGTACCGAGACAGTTTATGTCATAAGTCTCCGTAAATTCATATCCGTAACCGAAGGTTCCCGATGCGGGAATTACGGGGTTGTCAATGCGGATACCGCAGAGGTCAACACTCATTTCCATAGTATCTCCTCCTTTTCAAGAACGGGTCCTTCCCGGCAGATTCGTTTGTAGCCAGTAATCGTCTCACAGGAGCAGCCCATACAAGCACCGAAACCGCAGCCCATGCGCTCCTCAAAGGAGAACTGACCGGAGGTCTTTAAAGCGCCGTGTAAGGCTTTCAGCATGGGCTCAGGGCCGCAGGTGTAGGCATATGTATATCCCTCACACAGAGCAAGGGCGTCGGTGACAAATCCTTTGGTGCCGTATGAGCCGTCTACGGTTGTGACAATTACATCATCACAGTACTTACGGAAATCATTTTCCAGGATTACCTCATCCTTTGTGTTGAAGCCGAGTATGACAAACGGCTTTGCACCCTCGAGTTTAAGCTCTTTGAGAAGGTAAAGCAGCGGAGGCACTCCGACACCGCCGCCGACGAGAAGAGGCCTCTCCCCGGCTTTGTAAGTATCGAAGCCGTTGCCGAGGCCGGATAAAACATCCAGCTCGTCGCCGGAGCGCATAAGCGCCAGTTTCTCCGTGCCGACGCCAACGGTTTTGTAAACCAGCGTCAGCGTATTTCCGTAAAGGTCACAGACAGATATCGGACGGCGCAGGAACAGTCCGTCAAGTTTAATGTTTACGAACTGTCCGGGCGCGGTAATCGCATCCGTGTCGCCGAGCAGTGTCATCTTAAAGACGGATGATGTGAGCTGCTCGTTGGATTCAATTTTAAAAAATCCCTGTTTCATAAAACTCCCGTTTATTCAGCATCAATTGTGCTGATGGTAAGTGTAGTCTCTTCAAGTACATCGAGCAGAACGCGTACCGTGTCAAGCGAAGAGAAGAGCGTTACACCGTTTTCGATGGCGGTTCTTCTTATCTCAACACCGTCAGCATAGTGAACGCCGGACAGGATTGCACGCGTATTGATTACATAGCTTACGTAACCCGCGCTTATCGCATCGAGGATCTCGGTACTTCCTTCACTGATTTTCTTCAGTGTTCTTGTCTTTATTCCGTTCTCGCGCATGACTTTCGCAGTAAGGTCGGTAGCAGCGATATTGAAGCCCAGGTCATAGAAACGGCGGACCAGAGGTATTGCCTCCTGCTTGTCCTCGTCAGCGAGTGTTACGATGACGGTACCGTAGTTCTTAAGACGCATGCCCGAGGCCTGAAGGGCCTTGTAGAGTGCACGTGTGAGTTTCTTGTCGTAGCCTATGGCTTCACCCGTGGACTTCATCTCAGGTGAGAGATATGCGTCAAGACCTTTAATCTTATTAAATGAGAAAACGGGAACTTTGACATAGTAGCGTTCCTTCTCATTGGGATAGAGTTCGAATATTCCCTGTTCCTTCAGTGTCTTGCCGAGGATAACCTCAGTTGCGATATCCGCAAGGCTGTAACCGGTAGCCTTTGAAAGGAAAGGAACGGTACGGGAAGAGCGCGGGTTTACTTCAATGATGTAGACATCGTCATTCTGATCTACAATGAACTGAATGTTGTAGAGACCCTTGATTCCGATACTCAGACCGAGTGTCTTGGCATAGCGGAGTATTGTGCCTTTTACCTTATTCGATACGCTGAATGAAGGATAGACGGAGATTGAGTCGCCTGAGTGTACACCCGTACGCTCAACCAGTTCCATAATGCCGGGTATGAATACATCTATTCCGTCGCAGATGGCGTCAACTTCCACTTCCTTGCCCTGGATGTACTTGTCAACAAGTACGGGCTTGTCCTCGTCAATTTCAACGGCGGTCTTGAGGTACTGGCGGAGATCTTCATCTTTCGAAACAATCTGCATCGCGCGGCCGCCGAGTACGAAGGAAGGACGGACAAGTACGGGATAGCCTATCTCGTTTGCGGCTTTGATACCGTCTTCGATATTCGTGACAGCAGTACCGCGAGGCTGAGGAATACCCTCCTTCGCGAGAATCGCATTGAAGAGTTCCCTGTCCTCTGCGCGCTCAATGGCTTCGCAGTCGGTACCGATAATCTTTACTCCCCTGTCCATGAGCGGAAGAGCGAGGTTTATTGCCGTCTGTC
>CAMYWC010000166.1:0-2670 GCA_947302545.1 uncultured Clostridia bacterium
CTTAAAGAGCTGTATGTGTGTCGTCACGGAGGAGATCCACTCATCGCCGCGGACGACAAGCGTCGTACTCATCAGAAGGTCATCGACGCAGTGCGCGAAATGATAGGTGGGAATACCGTCTGTTTTGAGAAGGACTACATCAACAATATTCTCGGGCATCTCTATCTTGCCCTTTATCATGTCGTCAAAGGTTATCTTGCCGTCCTCGCGTCCGGGTGAGCGCAGGCGGATGACATAAGGCACACCGGCCTTTATCTTCTCCTCTATGTCCTCAAGTGACAGTTCCCTGCACTTGGCGTATTTTCCGTAATATCCGGGCGTTACGCCTTCGGCCTCCTGCTCTGCGCGCATGGCCTCGAGTTCCTCGGCCGTGCAGAAGCAGGGGTAAGCGAGACCCTGTGCAACGAGCATCTTTGCAAAGCAGTGATAAATGGGAGCTCGTTTCGACTGCGTGTACGGTCCGTAGTCACCGACTTCGGAGTCGAAACCCGTCACGCCTTCCGTGACGTCTATTCCGAAGTCGGAAAGGCCCTTGATAATTCCGGACACGCCGTCCTCAATCTCGCGCTTCTTGTCAGTGTCCTCAATACGGAGGTAGAACCTGCCGCCGGACACATCGGCCGTAAGTTTCGATATCAAGCAGGAGAAAAGACCGCCTATGTGGAGATAGCCCGTCGGCGACGGTGCGAATCGTGTGACTCTCGCGCCCTCCGGCAGTCCCCTGTCCTTGTAAAGTTCTTCATAGTATTCCGGAGTTTTGTCCACGGAAGGGAACAGAAGCTCCGCCAGTTTTTCAAAATCCATACACTTCTCCAAATTAATATATAGATAATTAATTATAAGACATAATACCTTAATTGTAAATAAAAAGCCCCTTTAAAAAATCTGTGCAAAAACCCGTAAAGTGGCATATAATGGAATAGTCATAAAACATATCGCAAAAAGGAGAATAACTATGAGCAAAGGTAAAATTGCCGTTATCGGCGCCAACCAGGGCGGTCTGGTCTTTGCCAAATTCGCCTGTGACTACGGCTTCGACGTAACCATCTACGAAGCCTGCGCAAAGGACAAGGTTTCATACAACTGGACTGACGACTGCGAATTCAAAGTATTTGAGGAACTCGGATTCGGAATGCCTCCGCAGAATGTCTGGTACCGCAAGAAAAACTGGACTTTCGTCCCTCCGAGAAAGGAAGTTGAAGTACCCCTTCATATCCCCGAGGACGAACTCGACCTCTCCTGCTTCCGCAGACCTTTAAACGACTGGCTTGAAGGTTTCGCTCTCAAGGCAGGCGCAAAAATTCACTACTCCACACCGGTTAAAAAGGTAGTAGTTGATGACGGAAAGGTCGTAGGCATCAAGCTCAACAACGGCAAGACCGTAAAAGCCGATCTCGTTGTCGACATCGGCGGTGTTGACTCACAGGTCCGCCGCAGCCTTCCTGAGAAGTTCGGCATTCAGCGTGAAGTCGCAGACAGCGACAAATTCTATGTCCGCAGGACATATTTCAACATCCCCGAAGGCACAGAACTTCCCACAGCTACGAATAAAGTTTACTTAAAGCACTTAAACGAACTCGGTATCTCATGGTGCATTCTCGGCGAAAACAAGGATGAAGCAGATGTCCTCATCGGACGTCTCGGAAAGCTTCCCGACAAAGTTCATGCCAATGCCCTTGAAGATATGAAGAAGGACAACCCCATAATCGGCGACAAGGTCGTAAACGGCGGTCAGCTCCTCGCCATTCCGGTTCGTCATCCCCTTCCCTGCTTCATCACGGACGGCTACGTCATCCTCGGCGACTCCGCCTGCATGACCATTCCCATGCTCGGCTCGGGCATGGCCTCAAGCATGCGCGCGGCCAAGATCCTCGCCGACGTAATCAGAAAGCCTAAGGACGGCAAGCGCTTCTCCAAGGAGAACCTCTACCGCTACCAGTATAAATTCATGACACAGATCGGCTGCCGCCACGCCGGCATCGACCTCATGAAGAACTGGCTCCTGGCCTCTCCCAAGGGCGCCGTCGACTTCCTCTTCAACAAAGGCGTCGTCGGCGAGACCGTCATGCGCCAGGGAGCCGAGGGCCGCATGGTCATGATGAGTCCGAAAGAGCTTGTTCTCGCCGGCGTCCGCGGCGCGACAAAGCCCATCCTTCTCATAAAACTCGTACTCCTCATTGTCAACATGTACCGCGCATACTTCTTTGTAAAACTCCGCATGCCGAAGAAATACAAGAAACGCGCCTTCAAGCAGTGGCAGGAAAAGTACGAAGCAATATACAAATAAAAATAAAATAAAAAGCCTTCGGGATTTCCCGAAGGCTTTTTAGTTTATTTCAGTATCATCATAATGCCCATCACCAGCATAATCAAAGCCGAGACTATCTGCACTTTTTTCTGATCAACCTGAAGGGCTTTGTTGCCGGCAATGCCGAGCAGGATGAGCATCGGCAGTGTGCCGATTGCAAAGAGGAACATTGACAATGCTCCCTTAACCGCATTTCCGGTGCCGAGAGCATAGAGTTCAACCATCTGAAGCGCCATGCAAGGCATGAGCGCCATAAGAATGCCCATAACAAAAGGCCCCTGCTTTTTTATAAACTGAATTATCTTCAGATATTTATCCGGCAGTTTTATACCCACACCGTTTAAAAACCAGAAACAACTGAT
>CAMYWC010000167.1:0-2636 GCA_947302545.1 uncultured Clostridia bacterium
GAAAGCATATACTGTCCCGGACTCATTGTCCTGATGTGGGAACTTGCGCTGAGAATTACGGGACCGGAAACACCGAAATGTGTGAAGAGCATCTCGCCGAAATCACTGTATACGGGCTTCTTGCTCTCCTTTTCGTAAATGCTGACGGCAACGTTTTTCAGAGAAAGACCCATCATTTCCCTGCAGCACGGGTCGGAAGATTCAATTGGAACCAAAGAAGGAAACAGCGGTACGACTGTATGGCCGAGTGATTCGGCAAATCCGTAACCGTCGCCTGTTGAACCGGTGGCTCTGTAAGAGGCACCGCCCGTGGCGAGAATAAGTTTGTCAAACAAATATGTCCGACCGCCTTCACAGGCGACCCTGAAGCCGGGTTTCTCAAAAGTGACAGCCGTTACACGGGTGTCGGTAATGAGTTTTGCGCCGGACTTCTTGAGATAAGCCAGCAGAGCATCCGCTATGTCGGATGATTTGTCGGATACGGGGAAAATCCTGTCCCCTCTCTCTGTCTTAAGGGGAACACCCAGGCCTTCGAACAGGGCCATGGTGTCATAAGTCATAAACTTGGAGAGTCCGCTGAAAAGAAAACGTCCGTTTACGGGGACATTGTCAATGAAGTCCTTTATGTCCGGACAGGCATTGGTGACGTTGCAGCGCCCTTTTCCGGTTATCAGGAGTTTGCGTCCGATACGGCTGTTTCTCTCAAGAAGAGTCACATCTGCCCCTGCAAACGCGGCAGTGGCGGCAGCGAGACAGCCGGCCGGACCTCCGCCTATGACACCGACCTTACTCATTGTCGCTGTCCTCTGTCTTCTCGTAGACATCATATTTGTCCCAGATGCTCTCAAGTTCTGCAAATGTGCCGAGAACCTCATCGCGTTTGCCGATTGTTGCTTCGACTATGAGCGCATTGATAAGGCTCAGAGGAGCAACAAGAGAGTCCGTGAATGAAGCCATGTTGCTCTTTGCCTTCAGAAGATAGGTCGCGAGCGGAGCTATCGGTGAGGAATCGCTGTCCGTCACGGCAATGATCTTTGCACCTTTCTCCTTCGCATATTCAAGAGTGGTTACAACCTGCTTTGAATAGCGCGGGAAGCTTATGGCGATGCAGACATCCACTATCCTTATCTTGAAGATATTCTCAAATTCCTCTGAGGAACTTGCGGAAGTGATCAGAACTACATTGTCATAGACCATCTTGAGATAGAAGTTCATGAAGTTTGCGAGCGGAGCGGCGCTGCGAACGCCCAGAATGTATATTCTGTCAGCGTCGTTTATGGCAGCGGCCGCGGCTTTGAAGTCATCATGCGAGACATTAGCGAGAGTCTCCTTGATGGCATCACGGTCGCTTCGCATGACTTTTTCGAGGACATCCTCGTCAAGCATTTTGAAGCTCGCGACCTCCATGCGCTGTAGAGTTGTAAGTTTACCTTTTATGTCGTCGCGAAGAGCTGCCTGAAACTCAGGAAAACCTTCAAAACCGAGCTGAGCGGCAAACCTGACGACCGTGGATTCCGAAATATCGGTCACCTCGCCCAGTTTTGCCGCAGTGTAGTAGGCGGCCTTCTGATAATCGTTTAAGATGAAGTCCGCAATTCTTTTATGACTTTTTGAAAACTTGGGATATTCCTGTTCAATGCGTGAAAGCAAAGTACTCATTGTTTGTCTACGTCCTCAATATCATCAGTAATGTCGACAGCATTATCTCTGCGGCTGTCGGGTTTGAAACTGCGCTGATTGCGCTCCTGGAAATACTCGTTGTGCGATGCCATATAAGCCTTCTTGCCGACCGTGTACAGAATGGGAACGGCTATAAGACCGATACCGGAGCCGAGTGCACCCAGCCAGGAGAAAGCCAGCCATCCGAAACCGGCGGCGAGAAGCTCCTCAAGAGGGCTTACACCAAGGGATTTGCCGCGTATGAAGGGTTCGGAAATCTGTTTTATCACCATTACGCTGATGTAGACCAGAAGAAGTGCCAGGCCCTTTGTGCGCGGTTCGGCAAATATTGTGACAATTGCTGCCCACGGCAGCATGCAGGCACTTATGCCGAGCACGGGGATGGCATCGATTATTGCTATCACAAATGCGATAAGCGGAATAAGCAGGTCAAGTGCCAATCCGGAACCATACTTCTTTTCACAGACATAATCGGCAATGAAAAGCCCCGCCGTAAGGAGTAAAAATGTGAGAGCGGAAACTTTCAGCTGGGATTTAAGCCAGTCCTTTCCGCTGGATTTGATTTCGTCAAATAAATCGAAAATACTGTTGTACATGGCAGGGCCTCCTTTTCCCGAATATGATAACTTATTTACCTTGCAATTTCAATAAAATATATTTAAAATAGATGTGTATATTTTTGGAGGTAACTCATCATGGATGATTTTACTAATGAACTTGAGACGCTGAAAAAAGAGAATGCGGAACTCAAGGAAAAAAACGACAAACTTTATAAGGACTGTGTGTCTTTCGCAAAACGCATAAAGTCCTCTGAGGGCAGTGCTGCCCGCATAGAGGAACTTGAAGCTGAAGTTGAACAGCTCAAAAATGAGAGGTCAAAGCTCGCCTCCTCAGAGCGCGTGAGCGAATACCTCGGTTCGGATGACGATTTCATAGAGCCGAAGGAGACGCCCGTC
>CAMYWC010000168.1:0-2622 GCA_947302545.1 uncultured Clostridia bacterium
CCGATTTCATATAGCCGTAGGCGTTCTCTCCCTCGATGATGATGGTGGCGGACTTGAGTCCGGCCTCATCTCCGTCGAGATAGTCTGTAGTTGTGACTTTAAAGCCGTGGCGTTCACCCCAGCGGTTGTAGAGGCGGTAGAGCATGGCGGCCCAGTCCTGGGCCTCCGTGCCGCCTGCGCCGGCGTGGAACGTAAGTATGGCATTTGAGTTGTCATATTCGCCTGTGAGAAGTGTGGAAAGGGTCATCGTGTCGAGCTTTGCCTTGAACTCGTTTACGTTTTCACAGCACTCGTCGTAGAGGCTCTCATCGCCCTCTTCATCGGCGAGCTCAATCATGACAAGAGCGTCGTCATACATCTGAGAAAGCTTCTCGTATGACGCCACTTTGGCTTTGAGGTTGCTTGTGCGCTGCAGGACCTTCTGGGAGTTTTCAAGGTCGTCCCAGAAACCGTCCTTCGCGGCTTCATCCTCAAGATTTTTGATTTCGTCTCTCATCTTGTCGAGACCGAGGGCCGCTTTCAGGTCTTCGAGCGGCTTTTCGTTCTCTATGAGAGAGAGTCTGAGTTCCTCGTACTGGAGCACAATAAATCACCCTTTCACGCGTTTTCATATTATAGTAAAAAACTTTTGTATTGTAAAGCGAAATAATGTATAATTATGGGGATATTTAACACCCGAAGGAGCAAAATTATGAAATATACAGGCGTTCAATGCCCCGTTTGCTTCGAGGTCTTCGACGACAGTTCCGATGTCGTTGTATGTCCCGAGTGCGGCACTCCGCATCACCGCGAGTGCTATGAGAAGAACGGCGGTTGTGTAAATGCCGCAAAACACGGCGGGGACTTCATATGGGTAAGTCCGATAGCCCCGAAGGAAGAGGAACCCGCGGAGAAGCCCAAGGCCGCCGATCCGATACCGGTACCTTCTTTCATCACGAGGGATGACGTGCCGAAAAACGGCGTCATCGGCGAGATGAAGACGGACCAGATGGGCAACCGTCATCCCGAGTACAGGGAAATCCGCGGCAACGAGAAGATAGGCGAGTTCACGGTTGACGACTATGCGAAGGTCGTAGACAAGAACGTGCCGAAATTTATGCCGCGCTTCATGATGTTCGACAAGACGGGACGCAAGGTCTCCTGGAACTGGGCGGCATTCCTTTTCGGACCGTTCTACCTCGCGTACAGGAAGATGTACAGCGCGGCCATTCTCTCATTTGTCCTGATCTTTTTCATCCCACTCGTGTTCATAAACGAAGTCACTGCCTTCTATAAGCAGAGCTACGACGAATACACGAAAATCCTGACCTCTGACGCATATCAGAGCCAGGAGGAGATGAACGAGGCGATTGAGGAGGCGCAGGCCAATCTGCCGACTCCGCCCTACGCGCTGACGGCGGCTTCGTATATTGAAACCGCAGTGAGCATACTCTGTGCGCTCTACGCGAATTATCTTTACAAGAAGCACTGTGAAAAAGTGCTGAAAAAGGCGCAGGGTATGCCTGAGGAGAAAAGGCAGAAATACATCGCCCGGCATGGAGGAAGGAGCCTGCTCGGAATTATCCTGGTAATGCTTGTACTCTACGTCATTATGATTGCGGTCGGAGCGGTTTATTCGCTGATCGGGTCTGACCTGGGTACACTGCTGAAAAAGCTTATCAATAAATAGAGGAGCCGCATATGTTTATTATTGCAGGCCTCGGTAATCCGGGCCGGGAGTATGAACAGACGCGCCACAATATCGGCTTCATTGCCGCCAACGCGATAGCGGAGGCGCACGGCGTGAAAATCGACCGGCTGAAGTTCAAAGCCCTGACGGCAACCTGCGTTATAGGGACCGAGAAAGTCCTGCTGATGAAACCGCAGACCTTTATGAACAACAGCGGTGAAGCCATAGGAGAGGCGGCGCGTTTCTACAAGGTCCCGCCCGAAAACATTCTCATCATTGCGGACGATATCTCCCTGCCGCCCGGCACATTGCGGATAAGACGCAAGGGTACGGCGGGCGGACACAACGGTCTGAAGAGCATCATCAATCATCTTGATTCGACGGAGTTTCCGAGAATAAAGATAGGTGTGGGAGACCGGGAGAATCCCGATGAGGAACTCATGGACTACGTCCTCGGTAAGTTCCCGCGGGAGGACATCGACCTCATGAATGAGACCATAAGGAAGGCGGCGGCAGCCGCTGACCTGATTGTACAGGGACAGACCTCCGAGGCGATGAACCTGTACAACACAAAAAAGAAAAAAACAGTCGAGGAAAACGACGATGACGATACCCCCGTTTAAGAAAAACGGGGGCTTAAGTCCTGTCCGGGAGGAAAAATGTCAGGTTTTTCAAAGGCTCTTGAAAAGAGCGCACAATTCCGAAACATAAGCGAAAAAGCGGCGCAGGGGCAGTTCCCCCTGGGCCTGCTCGGCGCTGCCGGAATTCATAAGGCACTTCTTGTTCACGCACTCTGTGAAGAGGGCGGAAGAAGGGCCTTTGTCATAGTGCCTGATGAGGCGGCGGCGAACCGCCTGTGCGACGACCTGACAGCCTTCGGCACGAGGGCCCTGCTATACCCGGCAAAGGACACAAGCCTGCTCTCCGAGCAGACCGTGTCCAAAGAGTATGAG
>CAMYWC010000169.1:0-2602 GCA_947302545.1 uncultured Clostridia bacterium
CTTCCTGTCCTCATCAGACCAGGGAAACTCACTGAATGTCTTAGCGGTAAGGTCTATGAAAAGAACCTTGCCCATATATCCGTCATATCTGGACATTAAGACAAACATCTCCCTTCTATTTTGAATTTTACCCATAAACTTATAAGTTAATTTTATTACAAAAAAGACAGTCCGTCTATTGTACGGGCTGTCAATTTTGTGCGTTTTAATTTGTATAGTATCAATAGCAAATGTAGGACTTATCCTAATGCTCATTTATCCAGAGCGTCCCTGAAAACGACGAATTTATCATAGAGGAATTCGGTTATAAGATAGCATGCCATTGTGGATCCCAGAACAATATACTCGTTCACTCCGGCAGCCGTAAAGTGGTTTCCGAGCAGTGTGGAAACCGGTGTGAAGACGGCATAAAAAGCCAGGACCTTAAGCATGGCTATCGGGACATTTGAAGCAGATTTGAACGTGAACTTACGGTTGAATGTAAAGTTCCAGAGCACTGACAGCGTGAGGGCTGTCAGATACATCGGTCCGTATTCATTCTCCATCACCCTGGCAAATCCGGGGTGTTCAGCCATCAGGTTCTGAAAGAACGAGAGTTTTATGACAACCTCGTTCAGCAATGTAAAAGTACCTGCCTGAATAAGTCCCGCAGAGGAGGAAAACAGAGCAAATTTTATCGCCTGTATAACACTTGAGTTTTTCTTCTCAGCCATATTCTTCTCCGAAATCAGATTACTTTGTAGCCCTTGGCCTCGACTGCGTCTTTGATTTTTGCATCGTCGAGATCGGCATTGAGAGTTAAGACGGCAGTACCTTCCTTGTATGATACCTCTGCACTGTCAACTTCGGCAAATGCCTCAAGTGTCTGCTTTACGTTCATCTCACAGTGAGGGCACATCATGCCTTCAATCTTTACTGTCTTTGTCATGGTTTTCCTTGCTCCTTTCGAAGATTTATCTTCAGGTTTTATTTTGAACAGATTTATTCTGAGCGCATTCGTAACTACGAAGAAGCTCGAAAGGCTCATTGCGGCGGCGCATATCATCGGGCTCACTGAGCTCGTCGCCGCAACGGGAATAAGTATGGCGTTATAGAAGAACGCCCAGAAGAGATTCTGATGAATGCCCTTAAGAGTCCGACGTGAGAGGCGTATGGCCGCAGGCACGTCGGAGAGAGCCGAATTCATCAGAACAACATCGGCGGCGTCGATTGCAACGTCCGTGCCGGCTCCCACGGCAATGCCCATGTCAGCCGTTGCGAGCGCAGGTGCATCGTTTATGCCGTCTCCGACCATGAGCACCTTGCCCTGCTCCTTAAGACGGCTGATGACAGAGGCCTTGCCGTCCGGCAGTATGCCGGCCTCGACCTCGTCGACGCCGCATTCCCCGGCGACCGCCTGCGCCGTGCGCTCATTGTCACCGGTCAGCATCACGACTTTAAGACCGAGTTCATGGAGTTCATCTATCGCTTTTTTGCTGTCGGATTTGATTTTATCCGCCACGGCGATTACGCCGAGCACTTCCTTGCCCATCGCAAACAGAAGCGGGGTCTTTCCCTCGTAGGCGAACTTCATGCAAAACGCATTCATCTCCTCGGGAACAGTTGCCACAGAGCCTATAAATGCTTGGTTTCCGGCATAGAAGTGCTGCTTCTTGTTCACGCTTAAAAGCTTCGCCGAAAGGCCCTTTCCGGGTATCTCTTCGAAGTCTGTAAAGGTAATTGGCTTTACATCGTCGGCTTTCGCTGCGGAAACGACCGCTTCAGCCAGCGGATGTGAACTTAAATTCTCTATTGAAGCAGCGTATAAAAGAAGCTGGTCACGCGTAACTTTATACGGCACAATGTCAGTAACTACGGGCTTTCCTTCGGTTATCGTGCCCGTCTTATCAAGCACCGCAACCGTGGCTTTTCCGACCTCTTCCAGGGATACCGCCGTCTTGAAAAGTATGCCGTTTCTCGCTCCGACACCGCTGCCGACCATGATGGCGACGGGTGTGGCGAGTCCGAGCGCACAGGGACAGCTTATGACAAGGACGGATACTCCGCGGATTATCGCATAAGTTATTCCCTTGCCCAGGGCGAGCCAGATTCCCATGGTGAGAATCGCTATGACTATTACCACCGGTACAAATATGCCGGCCACCTTGTCTGCCGTCTTCGCGATGGGTGCCTTTGTTGCCGCCGCTTCTGACATGAGCTCTATTATCTGTGAGAAAGTCGTGTCCTTACCGACACGGGTGGCCTCACAGCGTATGAAGCCCTGCTTGTTTATGGTGGCTGCGCTTACGGTATCACCGATCTGTTTATCGGCGGGAATGCTTTCACCGGTCAGTGCCGATTCGTTGACGGATGTCGTACCTTCGATGATTTTACCATCTGTGGGGATTGTCTCACCGGGTCGGACGACGAACTCGTCTCCGACACGGAGATCTTCAACGGGGACGACGGTCTCAGCGCCGTCTCTTATGACGGTTGCCGTCTTCGGCGCAAGTCTCATGAGAGACTTCAGGGCGTCCGTCGTCCTGCCTTTGGACTTCGCCTCAAGCGTCTTACCCACTGTTATAAGGGCAAGAATCATAGCCGCGGAGTCGAAGAACATGTG
>CAMYWC010000170.1:0-2600 GCA_947302545.1 uncultured Clostridia bacterium
CTTGAGATGTGCAAGGGCAGCGATGTAGGTAAATTCACAGGCTATTACTACACCTTCTCAATGACAGCTCAGACAATCACCCCGATTCTCTGCGGCTTCCTGCTTGAGCACATAGGCTACAACATCTACTTCGTCTATGCCGCAGTCTTCATGATCCTCGCGTTCTGCACGATGATCTTCGTAAAACACGGTGACGCAAAAGTCGGAAAGACAGGCCTTGAGGCCTTTGATGTGGATGACTGATATGACTGACACGAAAATCTGGGCTCATCGCGGTGTCTCGGGCTATGCTCCCGAAAACACGATGATATCCTTTAAAAAAGCTCTTGAGATGAATGCCGACGGCATCGAACTCGACATACAGCTTACAAAAGACGGTGAGATGGTCGTCATACATGACGAGACCGTGGACCGTACGTCGAACGGTAAGGGTTGGGTCAAAGACCTGACCCTCGCCGAACTGCGCGCTTTAAGTTTCAACTACCAGAACGGCGCGTTCGGCTTTGACCCCAAGGCCGCAGACCGTGAGCCGGTCCCGGTCTACCCGGAATACGGCAAGGTCGAAATACCGACAATGGAGGAAGTCCTGAAACTCTGGAGTGAAACAGACAAGACCATCGACATAGAGATTAAAACCGGCATCGTCTTCTACGAGGACATAGAGAGAAAAATCCTCGACCTCGTGAAGAAATACGGTATGGAGGACAGGGTCTGCTACTCATCCTTCAACCACTCCACGATGCTGAAGATAAAGGAACTCAATCCTGAAGCACAGTGCGGTTTTCTCTACGCTGACGGCCCGCTTGAGATGCCGGAATACGCAAAAAAATACGGCATGGATTCCGTAAATCCCGCCATATACAACCTTCAGTATCCGGATTTCATAAAGCAGTGCAAGGAGCGCGGCCTTAAAATCTACCCCTGGACCGTAAACGAGCCCGAGCACATGGGAATGTGCTTCAAAATGGGCGTTGATGCCCTAATCACCAACTATCCCGATGTCGCAAGACAGGTAATGGAGAAGGTACAAAATGAGAACTGAGCTTTTCGGCGAAGAAAACTTTGAAGAAAAAATGCAGGCTCTGGTAAAGCCCTGGCTTTCCGCCACTGTCAGAGACGGTTATTTCACCACCTCTGACGGTGCAAAACTCCATTACCATTTCGCCATCCCCGAAAACGCCAAAGCCGCAATAATCCTCGTTCACGGCTACTGTGAGTTCTACGGCAAATACCACGAACTCACATACTACCTGTACAACGAGGGCTATGCCTTCTTCTTCATGGAACAGCGCGGCTACGGCTATTCACACAGGGATGCCGAGCGAAAGGACTTCGTATACATCGATTCTTTCGACACATACGCAAAAGATCTCAAGGAGTTCTTTGACAATGTGGTAAACAAGGAAGCACCTGACCTCAAGAAACTGATTCTTTCCCACTCAATGGGCGGTGCAGTCACAACCACTTTCCTTGAGCAATACGGCAAAGAGATAAACATACCCGCTGCGGTCCTCTGCTCTCCCCTCATAAAGATGGAGACCAAAGGTATTCCCGCAGCACCGATTATTGCTTACCTCTCCCTGATGATTCTCCTCGGAAAGAAGTACGCCCCCTTCACCAAGAAAGACGGCTTCAACCCTGTTGAGAACTTCCCCGCCTCCGGCACTCTCTCCGCGGTGCGGTACCACTACCTCTTCGAGCAGCGCCTCAACGACGAAAACTTCCGCACCTGGTCCGCCACCTACGGCTGGTCAAAAGCCGCCCTCAAAGGTACCCTGAAACTTCAGAAACACCTCGGGGAAATCCAGACCGACCTTCTCCTCCTCACCGCAGGCAGAGAAAACCAGGTCAGCCCCAAGGGCTTTGACCTTCTCATAAAAAAGGCACCCAATATAACAGCCCTTCACTTCCCCGGCTCCAAGCACGAAATCTTCAACTCCACAGATGAAGACCGACAGCGCTTCTACACCGAACTCTTCACCTTCTTCGAAGAACACTTATAAACAAAAAAAGACCTCTTACGACGGTAAGAGGTCTTTTTATTTTGCTTATTTCCTGTTTTTGACGCAGGTTTCAAGGTTTATTGCGTCATAGACGTCGTTGTCGAAGAGGTCGCAGACTTCCTTGTACTTCTCGAGGGGAAGGGTTTCGAGGGTCTGATCTGTCTTAATGCAAAGGGCGACGAGTTCGCCGGTGGCTTTGTAGGCGTCACGGAAGGGGAGGCCTTTTTTGGTGAGGTAGTCGGCGCAGTCGGTGGCGTTTATGAAGCCCTTCGCTGCGGCGTTTCTCATGTTCTCCTTGTTGACCGTCATTGTGGCGAGCATGGGGGTGAAGGCAGTGAGGCACATCTCGACTGTGTCGAAGGCATCAAAGATGGCTTCCTTGTCCTCCTGCATGTCCTTGTTGTATGCGAGGGGCAAGCCCTTCATGACGGTGAGGAGAGTCATGAGGTCGCCGAAGACGCGGCCGGACTTGCCGCGGACGAGTTCGGGTATGTCCGGGTTCTTCTTCTGCGGCATTATCGACGAGCCGGTCGAGTAGGCATCATCGAGCTCGACGAACTTAAACTCCCACGAGCACCAGAGAATAATCTCCTCGGA
>CAMYWC010000171.1:0-2588 GCA_947302545.1 uncultured Clostridia bacterium
CTTGAGAAACTCGCACAGCCGTCCGTACACTATTTCCCGGATGATACGCTGACGGACCAGCCGGAGCGGGTCATTGCAGGGGAGATTATTCGTGAGAAGCTGCTTCGGCTTCTCGACAAGGAGGTCCCGCACGGCGTGGCCGTCAGCATTGAGAAGATGCGTGAGCGGGAGGACTCCGGCATACTTGACATAGAGGCCGTAATATACTGCGAGCGTGAGACCCAGAAGGGCATCATCATCGGAAAGAACGGCTCAATGCTCAAGAAGGTCTCAACCTATGCCCGTCAGGATATGGAAAAATTCTTTGACTGCCACATAAATCTTCAGTGCTGGGTGAAGGTCAAGGAAGGCTGGCGTGACAGGGAGGCCCTCATACATAATTTCGGATTGGACAATGAATAGGTAAAAGAAATGAACAAGCATTTTGCGGCACTTGATTTTGATAAGATACTTGAGCGCCTGGCTGCACAGACTTCGTGCCCGGACGCCCATGATATGGCTATGGAACTCGTGCCGTCCAAGGACCTTGAGTCCGCGAAGATTCTCCTCTCGGAGACGGTGGACGCCTATGTGCTTCTGGCGAAGTTCGGCGGCCCCTCTTTCGGCGGTCTCAAGAACGTAAACGGTCTCATGCACGTTGCGTCGAGCGGCGGTATCCTCTCAATGAAGGACCTCCTCGACTGCGCGTCCACGCTACGCACCATCCGTGCGATCCGTGACTGGTTCAACCAGTGCGCAAGCGTTGAGACCTGCATCGACAAATACTTCACCGCTCTCATCCCTCATCTGAGTGTTGAGGAGCGTATTTTCTTCTGCATTCTCTCCGAGGAGGAGATGGCGGACGAGGCTTCTCCGGAACTCTCCGACATAAGAAAGTCCCTTCGCAGACAGGAGAATAAAATCAGGGAGCAGCTGGATCATATTGTGCATTCACAGCATTACCAGACTGCCCTTCAGGACGCCATTGTCACAATGCGAAATGGCAGATATGTCGTACCCGTAAAGCGTGAGCACAAGGGCGAGGTCGCCGGTGTCGTACAGGACACCTCAGACAGCGGAGCAACGGTATTCATAGAGCCTATGTCCGTAGTCGAGGCGAACAACGAGATACGTGTTCTTCAGTCTAAGGAGCGCGATGAGATTGAGCGCATTCTCGCCGAACTCTCCGCTATGGTCGGAGATGTCTATGAGGAGACGAAGAAGTCGTACGAGGCCGCCATAGCCTTAAACTTCATCTTTGCCAAGGCGCAGCTCGCGTATGCAATGAAGGCGTCCGAGCCTATCCTCAATGACGAGGGCATAATCGACATCAAGGGTGCAAGACATCCGCTGATTGACCCGAAGACGGTTGTCGCCACCGACATACGTCTCGGCGAGGACTTTGATACACTGGTCATTACCGGACCGAACACGGGCGGTAAGACCGTGTCGATAAAAACGATAGGACTCCTGTCGCTTATGGCGGCATCCGGACTTATGATACCGGTTGCCGACAACAGCAGGATGGCGATATTCAGAGATGTATTCGCGGACATAGGAGACGACCAGAGCATAGAGCAGTCGCTCTCCACTTTCTCCGCGCATATGACGAATATTGTCGACATAATAAAGAGGGCTGACTCACACAGCCTCTGTCTGATAGACGAACTCGGAGCGGGCACTGACCCGGTAGAGGGCGCGGCGCTCGCCATCTCGGTTCTCGAGAGGCTCGCCTCACAGGGTGCCAAGGTGGCAGCAACCACTCACTATGCGGAACTTAAGGCGTATGCTCTGCAGACGCCGCGCGTGGAGAACGGCTGTTGCGAATTCAATGTCGACACCCTGTCGCCGACGTACAGACTTCTCATAGGAGCGCCCGGCCGCTCAAATGCCTTCGCCATCTCAGAGCGTCTCGGCATGCCGGAGGCCGTCGTCGGCCGCGCCCGTGAACTGGTCTCCGCGGAGAACTCTCAGTTTGAGGATGTCATAGAGCAGCTCGAATCATCGCGCATAGCCATGGAGTCCGAGCATGAAAAGGCACTTGAACTCTCGGCTCAGGCTCAGGCCGAAAAGGCCAGGGCCGAGGAACTTCGCGATAGCGTCGAGAAGATGAAAAACGACGAGATAGAAAAGGCCCGTTCCGAGGCCATGAAGATAGTTGAGCAGGCGAGGAGAGAGGCCGCTGCCTTCCTCGATGACATTGACAGGCTCAAGAAGGAGAGGAAGAATTCCTCAGACTTGTCACAGCTCTCTGCCGACGCGAAGTCTGTCATTAAACGTCACCAGGGTACACTCGACGATATCACGAATCCGATAGTCGCGCTTGCGCAGGAAGAGGACTATGTCCTGCCCCGCGACCTCGTTGTGGGCGATACGGTTGTAATTGCCGATCTCGGCACAACCGCCACCATCTCGGCGCTTCCCGACAAGAAGGGAATGGTCGAGGTCACATCCGGTATAATGAAGAGCAGGACACCTCTCTCGAACCTGCGTCTTCTCGAAGGGCAGAAGAAGAAGGAGACGGGCGGCACGCGCAGCGTGAAGCGCACCATGACCTCGAAGTCCGACCTCGCAGTGAAGACATCAATAGACCTGCGCGGAATGGCATC
>CAMYWC010000172.1:0-2585 GCA_947302545.1 uncultured Clostridia bacterium
TCATTAAACAGCTTATAGAACTCGCCTTCGCTTTGACGATTGAAGAGTGTCGATATTAGATGCTCCGGTTTTAGCTTTGCGGAGCCGCCCCCTAACCTTGCTAACATGAGGTTATATTCATCCTGTCCGAGCTTAGAAAGCGCCTCGGTCAAATTTGAAACACCGCTTAACTTAGGCTCAACTTTTACGACATCGTGCAAGAATTTGTCATTTAAAAACTTATACAAAAAACTTTGAGTAATAACCTTGTATTCATTCCCGTCCCCACCAAGGCCAGCATTATTACATTTCGCCTTCAACTCGTCGATTAAGTTCTTTATCTTTTGCGTGTAATTAAGCTCCATTATTATTCCTCTTCCCCCGAGAGCTTGATTATCTTCTGCTCGGCATTATTCAAAACCTTGTTGCACTCGGCAGCAAGTTTGGTACCTTCTTCAAACAGCTTGAGTGATTCATCGAGTCCGAGAGATCCGTCCTCGAGTTTTGCGACTATCTCCTCAAGCCTTTTCATCTGCTGTTCATAGCTGAGTTCTTCCATTAAACTACCTCCGCGCCTATGGCGCCGTCGCTCAGTTTTATAGTAAGTCTGTCTCCGGCTGAAACATCGGAGACTGATTTCACAACACCGCCGGGACCCTCTGTTATGCTGTAACCTCTGGAGAGTACCTTAAGCGGCGAAAATGCGTCAAGTTTGCCCGTGAGGACGAGGAAGCGATTCCTCTCGTCAGTCACCTTTCTCTCCGCTGAAGCCGAAATGCGGTCGGTATATGAGTCAACCAGAAGTCTGCGCTCATTTACGAGGGCAAGAGGACTCTGCATGACATTGCGCGATGTAAGGGCGTTCAGACTCAGTCTGTATATCTGAACCTTGTTCCCGACAAGCTGTCCCATGCGCGCGGACAGGCCGCGGAGGCGTTCAAGCTCGGCAGTGCCGTCCGGCACGGCAAGTTCAGCCGCAGCGGAAGGTGTGGGAGCGCGTCTGTCAGCGACATAGTCAGCAATGGTTATGTCGGGTTCATGTCCCACACCGGAAATAACCGGTGTCTTACAGGCATAAATTGCGCGTGCGACGCTCTCGTCATTGAAACACCAGAGATCCTCAATCGAACCGCCGCCGCGTCCTACAATCATGACGTCACAGAGACCTGACCTGTCAAGCGCTTCAATGGCGCTGACAATTGACGGCGGCGCGTCCGAGCCCTGGACCAGGGCCGGTGATAAAACAACTTTCACGGCCGGCCAGCGTCTTTTCAGAACCTTGCAGATATCCTGGAAAGCCGCACCTGTCTCTGCGGTTACGACACCGACGGCCTTTGGGTACTTGGGAAGAGGTTTCTTGTGCTCATCTGAAAAGAGCCCCTCTTTTTCCAGTTTTACGCGCAGCTGCTCAAAAGCTATGCTCAGCGCTCCGGCGCCCTCGGGCATCATGTCGTTGATATAAAGCTGATATGTGCCGTCGCGCTCGTAAACCGACACGCGTCCGATGGCAAGAATCTTCATACCGTTTTCCGGCACGAATTTTATGTGGGCATTCTGGCCCCTGAACATTACTGCGCGGATGGCGGATGTGTCATCCTTCAGTGTCATGTACCAGTGGCCCGAAGTGTGATTCTTGAAATTGGATATCTCACCCTCAACTGCGACACAGGTCAGAGGTATGTCCTGTTCAAAGAGGGCTTTGATGTAGTTGTTAAGTTGTGCAACGGAGTAGACCTCCGGTGTCACATTAATCATTGTTTTCTCCGTAAAGCGATGCAAGTATCGCGACACCTGCCGCGTTGTCGCTTGAAAATTCAGGTTTTGTAAATACCGCTTCCCTGCCGGTACTGAGGCAGAAGTGTCTCAGCTGCTCCTGAAGGATGATGTCCGACATGACACCTCCGGAGAACACGACAGGCAGTTTTTCATCGGGCAGGGCCTTTAACATGCCTTCTATGGCTTTCTCAATGCTGAGAAGGCAGAACATTGCGATATCGCATGCGGGTTCTCCCCTGTCAAGCATATCCCTGCACTTGTTCTCTGTTCCTGAGAGACTGCAGTCCGCTCCGTTCATGGAAACCTTAAGTCCGGGAAAGTCCTTCTTTGTCTTCGCGGACTCCCCGGCAAGCCTTTCAAGTTCCGGACCGCAGGGAAATCTCAGACCGAGCATGAGACCGACGCGGTCAATGGCCTGTCCCGCTTTAAGGTCGTTTGAAGAACCGATGAGCTTTGCGGATACGGGATTGTCTCCCTCCCGTCTGACACGCAGGGATTCAGTCGTACCGCCCGAGACATGAAATGCAAAGAAGTCCTGTCCGAAAAGATCCGTTCTGTCTGCTCCGAATAAAGCGGCGGCAATGTGACCTTCCTGATGTGATACCTCATAAAGCGGCACTGAGAGCGCCGCAGCAACAGAGGCGGCAACAGTATGTCCGACAGTAAAGCACGGCATATACGAGCCCTCTGCGCGCCTGGGAGAGACCGAAACGGCCACTGCCGAGACGCTGCCGCTGTCAGCAAGGAGTTCCGGAAGAAGCTCGCGCAGCTGCTGTGTATGATGAAAGACGGCGTCGGACTGACGTATGCCGCGCTCTCCTTCCTTCACA
>CAMYWC010000173.1:0-2554 GCA_947302545.1 uncultured Clostridia bacterium
CGGCCATATCTCCGGTGGCGTTCTTTCCAAAGTCGTAGTCCTTGCCAGGAAGGATTGCGTTGAGGATGATACCTGCAAGGGACGCTACCGCAAGAGCGGAAAGTGTGATTGTAACGGAACCGATGGCAAATGATGCACCGCCGGTAAGACCGAGAGATGTTACGAGGATAACAGCAGCACCTATGAGGTTCCTTGTATTTGTAAAGTCAACTCTTGAGTCAACGATGTTACGTACACCTGCTGCGGAAATCATACCGTAGAGGACGAATGAGATACCGCCTATTGTGGCAGCGGGAATTGTCTCGATTACTGCTGCGAACTTCGGGCAGAAGGAAAGGAATGCGGCAAAGCATGCAGCGAGACGGATAACCATCGGGTCATAGACCTTTGTAAGAACAAGGACGCCTGTGTTTTCGCCGTATGTGGTGTTTGCAGGGCCGCCGAAGAGTGAAGCGAGAGTTGTTGCAAGACCGTCACCCATGAGTGTTCTGTGGAGTCCGGGATCCTTGATGTAATTCTCGCCTGTTGTAGCTGAGATGGCGGAGATATCACCGATGTGTTCCATCATTGTCGTGAGGGCGATAGGAACGATGGCAATAATTGCGCTGATTACAAGTGATTTATTGGAGAAGTCAACTCCGCCGAATACAGTTGCTGCGCCCTTTATCGGGAAACCGATCCAGGCTGCATCCTTGATAGGTGCAAAATCAACACCGCCGCGGATAACAGAAATGATGTAGGAAACGGCAACACCGAGGATAATCGGGATGATCTTCATCATGCCCTTGCCCCAGATGTTGAAGATGATGACAACAGCGAGAGCAACAAGAGCTACGAGCCAGTCAGTTTTGCAGTTGTCTATGGCAGAACCTGCAAGACCGAGACCTATGGCAATGATGATGGGGCCTGTTACAACCGGCGGGAAGTACTTCATTACTTTGTTAATGCCGAAGGCCTTGATACAACCTGCGAGTACCAGATAAAGAAGTCCGGCACACGCAACGCCGAGGCAGGCATAAGGGAGAAGTTCTGCCCGCGTCATACCGTTTGCGCCCTCAGCAGGTGCTATTGCAAAATAACCGCCGAGGAAAGCGAAGGATGAACCGAGGAATGCGGGCACCTTTCTCTTCGTGATAAGGTGGAAGAGAAGTGTTCCGAGGCCTGCACAGAGGAGTGTTGTTGAAACACTGAGGCCTGTGATGATCGGTACGAGTACCGTTGCGCCGAACATGGCGAACATGTGCTGGAGACCGAGAATGATTACTTTCGGAGTGCCAAGCTGTTTCGCGTCACGAATGGGTGCATTTTCTGACATTTAGAATCTCTCCTTTTTAACTGAATCTATAACAAGGCTTTGCCTTAATTACCGTCTTTGAGACTTGATATCGCAATCTCGTTTACGCCGTCAAACTCCTCCACCCTGACAGATATGAACTCGTCCTTCGAGGTGGGTATGTTCTTTCCGACATAGTTTGCGGATATGGGAAGCTCGCGGTGGCCGCGGTCTACCATGACGGCAAATTGTATTGCCCTGGGTCTGCCGAGGCTCATAATGGCGTCCATAGCCGCCCTGGCGGTACGTCCCGTATAGAGGACGTCGTCAACCAGTATGACAATCTTCTCGTTTATGTCGAAATCTATCTTCGAGTCATGAAGATGAGGATTTGTATACTTTTCGGTGAGGTCGTCCCTGTAGAAGGTTATGTCGAGTTCGCCGAGATAAGTCTTAATATCTGAAAAACTCTCGATATTCTCGCTGAGTTCACGGGAGATTGTGACACCCCTGCGCTTGATTCCTATGAGATAAAGTTCCTTCGCGTCCGGGTTTCTCTCAATAATCTCATGTGCGAGCCGGGCAAGGGTGCGTTTCATGGTCTGCCCGTCAACTATTATCTTGTCAGACAAGGAAACTCACCTCCGCAATAAAAAATGCCTTGTCGCAGGGCGCGACAAGGCATAATTTTATCTCACAAAACCCTTGCCGGCCTCTCGGACCGATTTAAAAGGTATTTAACTTGTAAAGATAATACCACAACATATTGTATCTGTAAATTGTGATTATGCACAAATTTTGTTGTTTTTTTAATCACCCGGGGATAAGAGACTTACAATTGAAACCGTGAAAACTTTATGATATAATACAATGCGTTGTCACGCAGGAGTGGCGGAATAGGCAGACGCGCAGGTTTCAGGTACCTGTTGTTTCGGCAGTGTGGGTTCAAGTCCCATCTCCTGCACCAGTAAAGTCCCGTTCTACACGGGGCTTTACCAGAAAAAAGGCTTGTCCGGTTACGGACAAGCCTTTAATCTTTATGCCTCTTTTTTATTTTCCTCTTTATACTCAACGCATACCATTGTCAGATCGTCAAACTGCTCCGCGTCTTTGACGAAACAGTCGACGGCTGTGCGTACATTCTGAAGTATGTCTTTCGGTGAAGCGTCAGGAACAGTGTTCAGGGCATCGAGCATGCGGTCGGTTCCGAAGAGTTCCTCCTCGCTGTTGGTGGCCTCAGGGACACCGTCAGTATAGAGGAAAATCTTTGAACCCGGCTTC
>CAMYWC010000174.1:0-2548 GCA_947302545.1 uncultured Clostridia bacterium
ATCTGCGAACGGGGAGATGACTCCGACCGCAAGCTGATTGAGATTTTCTTTGACAGTATGGATCAGCACTTTGATGAGTTTATAAAACTCTGCGAATAAGAGATAAAAAGAACGGGCGTCTCAGGACGCCCGTTAAATTTTTATTCTGTTTCGGCCTTTGCCGCTTCTTTCAGTTTTGCTCTCTTTTCTCTGCGGCTGATTATCAGCGAGAAAATAACCATGCTGAAGCCGGAGACGAAGAGGATTATGACCAGAGGTACAACGAATGCCGATGAGAAAGGATCTGCGACATTGCTGCCGAGTGAAGTTACCGATACCACGCGCAGCGAGATGCCGAGCAGTGAGAGCAGCATATACTTCCAGAGATCATATTCCATCTTGCCGTACATTGAGCTTATGGGGTTTAAAGGTACCGTAGGTACGAGCCTCAAAATGAAGAGCACAAGGGGATTGCCGTTTCCGTTACCGTTCTCCGAGTCCTGAATGAACCTCCAGAGAGCATCTGAGTGTTTCAGAAGTTTTGAGATATTGCCTTCACCCACGTGTTTGCCCCAGAAATACTTAATGAGGAACATTATCGCGTAGCCGCACATATTGACCGTGACGGCGACGGGGAAGGGGAAGATAAGAGCGGTGACAAGGCAGGTAAACGATGCAGGGACAAGCACAATCAGTGCTTTGATTGCAAAAAGAAGCCACAGACAGATTACTATGACCAGGGGATTCGGTATCTCCGAGACGGAGTTTTCAAACTTCTCCATGAAACCCTGGTATTTGATGTAGAATCTCTGAAGCTTTGACAGGCCCGGCTGGGATTTTATGAAGTTTGCAAGGTCCTGCGCCGGGTTGTCGGAGGACTCCAGCCTTCGTTCGAGATCGCGCTGTTTTGCTTCGTCAATCCAGTCTCCGATAGCAGTGCCTGAGAGTGCGCTTTCGAAAGGTGCGGTAATTTTTGCTATGTCAACGACTTTGCCCATATAGGCTATGACGAGCGCCAACAGGATCAGAATCAGGCCAATTAAATTGACCAGTCGGTTTGACTGCCGTTCCTGGCTGAACAAGACCGCACCTCCCTTCAATCAAAATACAAGATATTGTGGCGCATATATATTAATTATACTATTATATGTATTTAAGGTCAATTGGAAAGCATAAAAAAACCGCTGCGAAAAGCAGCGGTTTTTGGTTTTTTTATCAGTCGATCTCGTTTGTGGCAACAATGTCTGCGCCTGTGCCGAGAAGGTCTTTGATAACTACATCGCCGATATGTACGGGAGCATTGATTGAGGCCTTGTTGACCTCTTTCATTGCGTCAAAGAGCAGCTCCTTGGGGATGGCGGTGGAGGACTTGACGGGTACGACATAAGCCGAGCCGCCTATGACCTTGACTGTTGAGGTGAGTGAGCGCTCGGGATGTGTTACTTCCGCGCGTGCATACTCCTCACCGCGTTTGCAGGTGAATCCTTCAATGTTCGTGATGTTTCCTGCGTCATCGAGAGTAACCTTTATCGGACAACCGCGGGGACATGCCACACAGATAATATCTCTTACTGCCATGA
Organism: uncultured Clostridia bacterium; assembly: GCA_947302545.1. Classification (GTDB taxonomy): domain Bacteria; phylum Bacillota; class Clostridia; order Oscillospirales; family Acutalibacteraceae; genus UBA1227. The sequence continues at coordinate 1,560 of CAMYWC010000174.1, forward strand.
TTTACGCCTCCTCGATTGATACGATGATCTCGTCACCGGCATTCATTTCCTTCAGGTCTTCGGGTTTGATGAAGACGTTTTCCATTTCGCCGGGAGCGAGTTTGATTTTCTTGCGGTTCCAGAGTTCCTTGCCGCCTGCTGTAACAACAACGCGCTTGTCCTTGTAGACATTTGCGACACGGAAGTAGATTTTAACCTCTTCTGCGTTGTTCTTGTTGATGCGCTGGGGAACCGTGTAACGTACGCCGTTGATGCCCTTGCAGTATACGTACTCAGGCTCGGGCTCGCCTTTGATGAACTGGGCGGCACCCTTACCGGCAATCTGTGACTCCTGTGTTACGAAGTCAACGAGGTCATGTACCTGGAGAACGTTGCCGCAGGCAAATACGCCCTTGTGCGAGGTCTCACGCATCTCGTTTACCTTGGGTCCGCGGGTTACGGGGTCCATCTCAAGGCCTATCTGCTGTGAGAGCTCGTTCTCGGGGATAAGTCCGACGGAGAGCATGAGTGTGTCACACTCGATGTAACGCTCTGTGCCCGGAATCGGAAGCATCTTGTCGTCGACATTCGCTATTGTAACGCCTGTTACGCGGTCTTTGCCGTGAACCTGAATTACGGTGCAGGAGAGGTAGAGGGGAATGTTGAAGTCTTCAAGACACTGTACGATGTTTCTCTGAAGTCCGCCTGAGTAAGGCATTACTTCACATACGCACTCGACCTTCGCACCTTCGAGAGTCATGCGGCGGGCCATGATCAGGCCGATGTCGCCTGAACCGAGGATTACTACTTTGTGACCGGGCATATAACCGTCTATGTTTACGTATTTCTGGGCGGCACCGGCACTCATTACGCCCGCCGGACGTGAACCGGCGATGTCGAGTGCTCCGCGGGGACGCTCGCGGCAGCCCATGGCAAGTATGATTGCCTTTGCGTTGATGGTGTAGATACCGTCATCGCGGTTGGAACAGATTACCTGGTTGTCCTTTGTG
>CAMYWC010000175.1:0-2531 GCA_947302545.1 uncultured Clostridia bacterium
CACCTTGCACATATTTTTACGGAGATGTTAAAAACTTTTGTAAGTTTATGTTGACTTTTGCTCTGATATAAGGTATAGTATACCTAACGAAAAGTTTTTCATTTTAATATCTCCTTTATTTTGAATAATTATCTCCTCAAGCCGAAGGCTCCGCCAAGTCCGGGCGGAGCCTTTGGTCTGCCTGTTTTTACGAAATTCGCAAGTGAGAAAACGGGAGAAAACGAGAGAAAAACAGAGAATACGGGAGATTACATTTTCTAAATAAAATTTTTGACAAAAAGTTGTTGACTATGAAAAACGCGGGTGTTATTATAGTCGGGCACTTTAAGTTACATTAATATTCTATGGAGGAAAAGTCATGTCAACATTTATGCCTAAGGCCGAAGACATTACCCGCACATGGTATGTCCTTGACGCAGAGGGCAAGACTCTCGGTACAGTTGCTACTGAGGCAGCCACTCTTCTTCGCGGCAAGCATAAGCCTACATTTGCTCCTCACGCTGACTGCGGTGACCACGTTATCGTAATCAACGCTGAAAAGGTTGTCCTTACAGGCAACAAGCTTGAGCAGAAGAAATACTATCATCACACCGGTTATATCGGAAACCTCAAAGAGAAGAAGTATTCCGATCTCATGAAAACAAATCCTGAGTTTGTCATCACCAAGGCTGTAAAGGGTATGCTCCCTTCAACAACTCTTGGCAGAAAGGCTCTCACGAGACTTCGTGTTTACAGAGGCGCTGAGCATCCGCATGCTGCACAGAACCCCGTAGCACGTGAATTTTAACAGGAGGGCTTGAACTTATGTATAACGAAAATCCTTATTTCTACGGCACAGGACGCAGAAAGAGTTCAGTTGCCCGCGTACGCGTTTATCCGGGTAACGGAAAAATCACAATCAACGACAGAGATATCGATGAGTACTTCGGTCTTGAGACACTTAAGCTCATCGTTCGCCAGCCGCTCGAGCTCCTCGGACTCGCTGAGAAGTTCGACATCGTATGCCGCGTAAACGGCGGCGGTGTTTCCGGCCAGGCAGGTGCTATCCGTCACGGTCTTTCACGTGCTCTCGTTCAGTATGATGAGAAGCTTCGCCCCGAACTCAAGAAGGCAGGCTTCCTGACGAGAGACCCTCGTATGAAGGAAAGAAAGAAGTACGGTCTCAAAGGCGCTCGTCGCGCTCCTCAGTTCTCAAAGAGATAACGAGACAAAAAATCTCCCGGAAGATTTCTCTTCCGGGAGTTTTATTTTTGTCCTTAATACTTGTAGAAGCCCTCGCCTGAGTTGCGGCCGAGTTTGCCTTCGTCAATGTACTTTTTAAGAATAGCCTTCTGCTCCTTGAAGTTGTAGGGGAGCATCATCTTCTTGAGAAGCGGATTGATGAGGCCGGGGACCTTCTGATACTTGTCAACGATGTTATCTGCGGTTGTGAGACCGACTACATCGAAGATTTCGAAAGGACCGCGGGGAGCGCCCGTGCCGAGCTTCCATGCTTTGTCTATGCTCTCGGGATCTGAGATGCCGTTTGCAACGAGATCAAGAGCGGAGAAGAGGAAGGGGATGAGCAGGGAGTTGAGCAGGTAGCCTGCCTTCTCCTTGTTTACGGGCAGCGGAATCATGCGGATTTCCTGAGCGAACTGCATGACCGCGTCAAAAGATTCCTTTGCGGTCTCGTCCTGAGCCATTACCTCTGCGATGTTCTGCTTCCAGATAGAGTTCGCGAAGTGGAGGGCCAGGTATTTTGCCGGGCGTCCGGTTACCTTCGTGAAGTCAGAGGGAAGGAGAGAAGAGGAATTCGTGACGAGGATTGCCTTCTCGGGAAGGAGCGGTGCAAGTTTGGTGAAGAAAGCGGTTTTCTCTTCCTTTACTTCAGCCATACTCTCGATTACGAGGTCTGCATCGCCGACTGCCTTTGCCATGTCGAGCTCGAGTTTCAGGTTGCTGTAAGCAGCCTCAACCTTCGCCTTGCACGCCTCGGGGTCGAATGAGTCGAAGTCGGCTATGCCGCGGCACCAGTCGGGGTCTGCGGGGCTCTCTGCCTTCTTCATTGCCTCTATTGCGGCAAGATATGTCTCTTTAAGTTTGTCCAGCTTAGGCTGGGTACGACCGATGCTGCCTTCGCTGCGAAGCCAGATTGTTACGTCAAATCCGCAGTATGCCGTCTGGAAAGCTATCTGGGAACCCAGTACGCCGCCGCCGGCTACTACTACCTTTTTAATATCAGACATTTTATTTCCTCCTTTGCCGTAATGTCTAACATTTTAATCATATTCTATAATAATTGTTTTAGTCAAGGACTTGTGATATTATAGACACATCAATTTTCTGGAGGAATGCTCTGTGGAAAAATTTAAGGCATTTTTAAAGAGAAAGGACATCGAAATCTCGGGCAAGAGATACGGCATTGACGCCCTCGGCGCAATGGCACAGGGTCTTTTCTGCTCACTCCTTATAGGCACAATATTCAAGGCAATAGGAATGATCCCGGCGCTCTCATTCTTTACGGACATCTCGGGATATGCAATGGCCAT
>CAMYWC010000176.1:0-2529 GCA_947302545.1 uncultured Clostridia bacterium
CCCTGCTTCTGCCGAAGTACTTCGGCAGACCCGACACGGCCCTTACGGCAGTGGTGATGGTGGACGGGGAAGTCAAGGACCGCATAGTTTTATCGGAAGTGACTTCCGCGTATGAATATACCGTACCCTGCACCTCACCGGTGAAACTTTATGTCGCAGAAGACGGCGTAAGTTTCATATATTCCGAATGTCCGGACAAAGTCTGCATTCACACCGGCAAGCTGACACGCGCCGGTGACACGGCCGCCTGCGTACCCAACAAGGTCCTGGTCGTGCTTGAAGGCGCAAGGGAAAGCGGCGCGCCTGACGTCATAACTTATTAGGAGAGCTCTATGGGCAAGACAAACATAAATAAAAAAACGTCCTTTGTCGCCCTGCTCGGAGTGCTCGGCGCAGAGGCGCTCGCGCTCTCGTTTCTCGAAAACTTCATTCCGGCCGTGCCGGGCCTGCCGCCCGGTGCCAAGCCCGGATTTGCAAATATTGTCACAATGTTCACCGCAAGCACAATGGGTTTCCTGCCCGCGCTTGCCATAACGGTGCTCAAAAGCCTCTTCGCTTTTGTTACACGCGGAGCCACGGCCGGCATGATGAGTTTCGCCGGCGGACTGCTCTCGACGATAGTCATGGTCCTTCTTCTTCGTCTGAAGAAGAACCCCTTCGGCATTGTCGGAGTCTCTGTGGCGTCCGCCACGGCACACAACGCCGGCCAGCTCGCCGTTGCCTGCCTGCTCTCAGGCACGCCTGCCCTCATCGCAGGCTACGGCCCCCTGCTCCTGCTCTTCGCCGTCATCACCGGCGCAGTCACGGGAGTAATCCTGAAGATTGTCCTTCCCGCTCTGGAGAAGCAGTCAACAAAATTCGGTAAATAGTGCATCCGCACTTTTTATAAAATATCCAATCAAATGGCAGCCGCAGTAGTCGCGCGGCGTAAGTCCAATGAGGAGTTGAATGAATGGCAAACGAAAAAATCGAAGGCGTACTTAAGCCGGTGATGAAGGGCCACGGCGGCATTCACGTTTCTCACAACAAGAACACGTCGAAATGCGCAATCGTCCGTATGCCCGCTCCCGCTAAGGTTGTCCTTCCGATGCAGCAGCACATCGGTGCTCCTTGCACTCCGACCGTTGCCGTCGGTGATGAGGTCAAGATAGGCCAGGTCATCGGTGACACGGACGCGTTTGTAAGCACACCCGTTCACGCTACTGTCTCCGGTAAGGTTACCGCAGTAGGACCGGTTAAAGTTGCCAACGGCTCAATGGTACAGGCAGTTACCATTGAATCAGACGGAAAGATGGAGCTTTCCGAAGACATCAAGCCACCGAAGATCGACACAAAGGATGACTTCCTTAAGGCTGTTCGCGCTTCAGGACTTGTAGGTCTCGGCGGAGCCGGCTTCCCGACACACGTAAAGCTCGCATTCAAAGATGACTCAGGCGTTGACACACTTATCATCAACGCTGCCGAGTGCGAACCTTTCATCACAGTTGACCACAGGGAGTGCATAGACAATTCCTGGGACGTTCTCTCCGGTGTCTACACCGTAAAAGAGATTCTCGGTTTCAAGAATGTCTATATCGCCATTGAAGACAACAAGAGCGATGCATTCACTGAGCTCATGAAAGTTGCGGCGGACAATGCTGATTGGGATGACAGCGTAAAGCTCGTCATGCTCCCGTCACAGTATCCGCAGGGCGCTGAAAAAGTGCTCATCCAGTCAGTCACGGGTCGTCAGGTACCTCCCGGAAAGCTTCCTTCGGATGTAGGCGTTGTTGTTATGAACGTCCAGTCCATCTCTTTCCTCGGCCGTTACCTCAAGACCGGCAAACCGCTGGTTTCCCGCTCACTGACAGTCGACGGTTCGGCAATAGCTGAGCCGAAGAACATCAGAGTGCCGATAGGCACGCTCATCTCCGACATCGTCGAGTTCTGCGGCGGCTTCAAGGCCGAACCGTACAAGGTAATCGGCGGCGGCCCGATGATGGGTATGGCACTCTATGATATCAACGTACCGCTTCTTAAGAACAACAACGCGGTCCTCGCATTCTCAGCTGACACCATCAAGGTTAAGCCCGAGCGTGCATGCATCCGCTGCGGACGCTGCGTACAGGCCTGTCCCATGAGCCTCATGCCCACAAAGATCGAGACACGCGCTCATCTCAAGGACGTAGAGGGCTGCCAGGCCGCCGGCGCCATGACATGTATGGAATGCGGTTCCTGCGCTTTCGCATGTCCGTCAGGCAGACCGCTTGTTCAGTACATGCGTCTTGCGAAGGCAGTAATCAGAGAAGGGAGTGCTAAATAATGGAACTTAATAATAAGCTTACCGTTTCGGCATCCCCTCATGTGAAGTCTGCCGAAACCACCACGGGCATCATGCTCGATGTTATCATCGCGCTCCTTCCCGCAGGTATTGCATCAGTATTCGTATTCGGTATCCGTGCGCTCCTTATAATTGCCGTTTCGGTAATCTCCTGCGTACTTGCCGAATTCCTCTCACGTAAAGCCATGAAGCGCAATCAGACAATCGGC
>CAMYWC010000177.1:0-2505 GCA_947302545.1 uncultured Clostridia bacterium
TTTAATGGGGGAGTTAAAATTGTCGGCTGATTTACATTGTCATACCCGACTCTCAGACGGCTCACTCGGCATTGAGGACCTTATCCTCCTTGCCCAGCGCAGCGGCGTCGACACAATTGCTATAACGGACCACGACTGCCTCGCCGGAACAGTGCGGGGCAAGATTATCGGTGAGCGACACGGCATCAACGTCATACCCGGCGTTGAGCTTTCTGCCTATGACAAAAAACACGGAAAACGCGTCCATCTTCTCTGCTATCTGGCCGAAAATCCGGACCGTCTCGAAGGACTCTGCAAGCAGAGTTCCCTCGCAAGACGTAAAGCCAGCCAGCTCATGATGGTAAAGGCTTCTCAGCGTTTTCCCATCTCATCTGAACTTGTCATAAAATGTGCCGCAGGTTCAACCAACATTTACAAACAGCATATTATTCACGCACTCATGGAATGCGGATACACTACCGAAATATTCGGTGACCTCTACCATGAACTCTTCTCTTCGGAGAGCGAGAATAATATTCTTGTAACACCTACATACCCGGATCCCTTCGATATCCTTGAAGCCATCCACGAAGCCGGCGGCATTGCTGTTCTGGCACATCCCGGTTTCTACGACAACTTCGACCTCATCAATGACCTGATTAAAGCAGGTCTTGACGGTATTGAAGTATGGCACCCCGAGAATTCGGAGGAGCAGACTGAAAATCTCATCAAAATCTGCAAAAAGAACGGCCTGCTTATGACCGGCGGTTCCGATTTCCACGGTATGTACAATGCAAAACCCATAAAACTCGGCGACTACACAACGCCGGACGATAATCTTGCGGCGCTGCTCTCATACCAGGCAAAGCAGAAGCGCGCACGCAGGAAGGCGGCAAAGGAAGCCGAGAAGGCGGCAGCCGCAGAAGAATAAAAGGAGAAATCCAAGTGGCCTACACAGAAGACAGTGATGTAAAAATCTTTGACCCTTCAAAAAAGGACGACTCACCAAACGATGTAATGTCCTATGTTGAAGGCATGGCCCATCACAGGCAAAACGGCAACGTAGACAAAGCCAAAGAGCTCGGTGTCGAAATGGCTCTTGCCATCTATGATGAGGACCAATCGTCAAAGCTGAGTGATGAAATCTTCCTTTCGGCGGAAGTATTCCCTCAGCTCTGTGCTCTTATGCTCTTCTCCACTGAGGCCGCTTTCAACTACTATCTTCCCTCTCCTCAGCTCTCCGCGATAGCGGTAAATGCTTTCCATGAAGTCATGTCCAGAAGCAATCTTCCCATCTATGACGAAATCATGGCTGGTCCAGAGTTTTCCTTCTATTTCCTGAGTGTCAGGAAAGGCGGAGAACATACTGCGGAAGACATAGGCAAAGTCTTTGCCATGCTCTGCAAACATAAGGATGAACCTAAATTCGTCGATGAGGGAACACGTCTTTATCTCATGACCTTAAATGAAATCCAGCAAAAAATAACCGATATGAAATTTGAAAACTGAAAAAGTATACGCGGGAGTTTGTCAAATGTTTGACAAACTCCTTTTTATATGTAATAATCTTAATGAAATAACTCAGAAAGGGGTTTTTAACACATGAATTACACATCCGAAGTTGAAAACATGTGCGTCGTAGCCAAGGGTCCCAACCACGGACCTGCCCCCATCCCCGAGGAGGGAAAATGGGTAAAAGCCTACGAGATTAAAGATATCTCCGGCTTTACGCACGGTATTGGCTGGTGCGCACCTCAGCAGGGCGCCTGCAAACTTTCACTCAATATCAAAGACGGAATCATCGAAGAGGCTCTCGTAGAGACAATCGGTTGCTCCGGTATGACTCACTCAGCTGCCATGGCTGCTGAAATTCTTCCCGGCAAGACCATTCTCGAGGCACTTAACACTGACCTCGTCTGCGATGCAATCAACACCGCAATGAGAGAACTCTTCCTCCAGATAGTATACGGTCGTTCACAGTCAGCATTCTCTGACGACGGTCTCTCAGTAGGCGCAGGCCTTGAGGACCTCGGCAAGGGACTCCGCTCCCAGGTAGGTACAATGTACGGCACAAAACTTAAGGGTGCCCGCTACCTTGAAATGGCCGAAGGCTATGTTACAAGACTCGCTCTTGACAATGACAACCAGATTATCGGTTACGAATTCGTATCTCTCGGCAAGATGACAGACTTCATTAAGAAGGGTGATTCCCCGACAGAAGCATACGAAAAAGCTATGGGCACATACGGTCGTTTCGCTGATGCGGCGAAATACATCGATCCGAGAAAAGAATAAGGAAGGGGGATTTTCATAATGGCACTTTTTGAAAGCTATGAGCGCCGCGTAGACAAAATCAACGGCGTACTTAAAGAGTATGGCATTAAATCTATCGAAGAATGCAAAGAAATCACCCTTTCAAAGGGTATAGACATCGACAAGATTGTACGTGAGACTCAGCCGATCTGCTTTGAGAACGCTGTCTGGGCTTACACAGTCGGTGCCGCTATCGCAATAAAGAAGGGCTGC